>CAZIXJ010000479.1:0-2681 GCA_964542835.1 uncultured Hyphomicrobiales bacterium | reverse complement strand
CTGACTTACCTCGCCCTGCCAGTACCATTCAAGGGTATTTAAAACAAAAATCAAAGAGGGATGACCCTCGGCAGTAATCAAACAGTCATTTATAACCCGGTTAGCCCTTTTAACCAGAGAACCATCACGTGTGCTGCCATAAATAACGTTTTCTATCTCCTCTACCCTTTTTTCAATACCGGAAACTTCCAGTGGTTTTTCAAATAACACAGCCTCCACTTCACTCAACCTTTTCAGGGGTATTAACTCTGCCTCAGCAGGGTAATAACTTAAAAATGGCACAAGGGTCATAATTAAAAACATGATTATAAATTATGATACGAATATAAATACAGAAGCAGTTTTTAACCATATGATAAGTCAACAAATAAGATTTATTGATAATACTGGTACTAAATATCAAAAGATACCAGATATAATTGAAGATATAATTGAACCCGTAAAATATGAATTTGCCAATAATAATACTGATAAAGTAATCGTATTTTATAATGAATTTGTATCTGTAATTAAGCAGGACCCCAAGCATATTCAATTACTGCCGTTAGACCCTGATACTCTCGGCGAAGAAGCAGGAGCAGAAGAGCAAAGTGCAGCAAAAGAATATATTTATGAGCCTCAACAGGCAGCAATTCTGGATAATTTATTACCAAAACTAATTGATATACGATTGTGGAAAACTCTTCTTGATTCAAATGCAGCAGAGCAGGCTGCAAGGATGTTCGCAATGGATAATGCAACTACTAATGCGAATGATTTAATTTCTCATCTTAATCTTGTTTATAATAAGGAAAGACAATCTTCCATCACTACGGAAATGCTGGAAATCGTCAGTGGTGCCAATGCATTACGAGATGCATAAAATAATGATATATTAAAATTCAATTTTTTTTGTAACTCTAAGATACAAAATCCGTATTATGAATTTTATATATTCATAAAAACAGGGAGGATTAGAAATGAGTTTAAGAAATCCGGTTTTATTATTATTTTTGGCGTTTTCATTTAATTTATTTGCTCAGGAAAATCAGACTCTATTGGGTCAGGGTGAAATTTCTCATAGCGGTTATGGAGCTGTGGAAATAAAAATGAGTAGTTTTGATAATAATTTTGCTGCTTTTACCGGCGCTAAAGGTGCATGGGTTATCAATAAAACTATTTTGCTTGGTGGCGGCGGTTATGGCATGGTAACAAAGCATATGATTGACTATTACTCATCAGATGAAAACATTCCTGATGAAGCACAGGTCTATAACGGTTATGGTGGAGTTATTTTGGGCTATATCAACAACCAGAGTAAATTATTGCATTTTAGTACTGAAGTATTAATCGGAGCGGGCAATATTCATTATGCTTATTCATATGATGACCGGCATGATGATAATTGGAATGACGATTACAGACATAATAAACTGGAAGAAGCAAACTATTTTGTAATTGAACCTACTTTGTATTTGGAGCTTAATGTAACTGATTTTATGGTAGTTGGAGCCGGAGCAGGATACCGGTTTGTAAATGGAGTGGAAAGCCTTTCAAGAACTTATGATAATGATTTGAGCGGTTTTTCGGGAAATTTCGTTGTTAAATTTGGAAAATTTTAATTACCCGAAATATTTTAATGAATCTAAAGTAGTATGATTAAATCATACTACTTTTTTTGATTAATAGAAAACTAATAATTATCAGTGCAATTATTGCTGAGATAATGCTCTGAATATGATATGATGCGGGTTCTACAAAACAAAATAAATATCTATCAGTAAACAAAACTCCATAACTTAAAAATGCTCCCGAAACAGCAAGAGCCGTACTTCCAAAATTGGAATAAACAGTGTATTCTTTATCTTTATCGACTATTTTTCTGTTAAGCCCGACAAATATTGCCATAAGAATAACAAAAAAGGATAGAATTGTAATATATTCATAAAAAGTCCATTTGTTGAAATCATTATCAAATAAGGAAATAAACAGGAAAACAATGTACATAAAAGTTACATATAAAATTCCTGTTATGAGCCTGTCGAGTTTCATCATATTTGGTAATACAGGAATTCTTTCCAAAAAACTTCTTCTTTTTTCAAATATGTATATTGTATTGTAGCTCATTAAATACATAAAAATTAAGAATACTGTAAGATTCTTTGCTTGAAAAAAGGGATATTCCTGCAAAAATTCACTGCCGTCATATATCACAACAGGAATCAAGACTAATAGAATAATAGAGTTAAGCCACCAAAGATAGAGTAATTCAGATAATATTATTTTCATAAGCGATTTCATTTCAGATAGTCTCCCCTATTGTTAAATATCAGGTAATTAGCAGGTAAAAGCAATGATATGAACAACCCCAAGACAATGAAATTAATTCCGATAAAAGAAATATAATTCACATCAGGCATATAATTATCAACAATATAATGGGTCAGTAGTACAAGTGCAATTACATACCCTGTATAAATAACTCTTACTACAATTTTTTCATAAATATTATACTGAATATTACTTGAATGCCGGAGCATAATTATAAACTGTGAAACTGCAAAATAAGCTGCTGTATAATTAATCACATTATTTTGAGTGAGATATTCATTATTTGAAAAATCAAACAATCCTAACAATATAACATATATAATATTTAAAAGTATTACAAGACTTGACATTCTGAATGCTTCTATTAAGAA
>CAZIXJ010000478.1:0-2684 GCA_964542835.1 uncultured Hyphomicrobiales bacterium | reverse complement strand
CAAGTGGCGGTGCGATTGGATACCATCAGGTGGCAATTATGAATAAAAGTTATACAACCGGCTTGGTAGATGGTGATGCTTCAAGTCTCGGAGGTATGGTTGGTGGTGCAAATGGCAGCACTATTAATTCTTACTGGGATACAGAAACATCAGGGCAATCATCAAGTGCGGGTGGTGCCGGAAGAACTACAGAAAACATGGTTTATCCGTACAGCGGAGTAGTATATGTAGAATGGGATTTCACAAACACTTGGTCCCATGATGTTGATGGAGATATTAATGACGGCTATCCTTATTTGCAAGGATTTGATGATATTCTTCTTGTAGATGCTCCAACTCTAAACTCACCTGCCGATGAATCTGAAGACATTTCTATAAGCCCCACTCTCACATGGAATTCCGTAGATAATGCTACAAATTATATAATAGAAATCGCTGGCGATGACACTTTTAATAACATAATAGAAACAGCCGACATTACTGCAGCAAATTATCAGTTAAACGACTTGGATTATTTGACTGAATATTACTGGAGAGTAAAAGCATTGAATGCTTTTTCCGTAAGTGAATGGAGTGAAGTGTGGTCATTTACAACTCTTGATTTTACACTCGAAGCTCCAACTCTTTCATTACCTGCAGATTTATCTCAGGACTTGTCAATTACTGCCGAATTTGAATGGAATGCAGTAACGGATGCAGAAACATATACAATACAAATTGCTACAGATGCAGACTTTTCAATGATAGTAAATACTCTTGAAAATACTGAAAATAATACTGCTTCTTTTTCCGGTTTGGGCTATAATACAACTTATTTTTGGAGAGTAAAGGCTAAAAATGCTACATTTGAAACAGAAAGCAATTGGAGTGAAGTATATTCATTCACAACTAAAGAGGTTACAGATAAATATGTAAATCTCAAAATGTATTTTAATGGCTTTTATGACGGAACAGAACATAAAAATGTGGCTGTATTGATAGAGCTCAGAAGCGGAGATAATTTGATGTCGTCAGTTATCGAATCACATAAGTCAGTTGTATTGGATGAAAACGGTGAATGCTCTGTAAATTTCAGCGAAGCGGATGAAGGTGATTACTGGATTATTGTTCGTGCTATTGGCTTTTTGCCGGTTTGCACGCCTAATAAATACACTCTTGCAGGTTCTGAAGTAAATCATGATTTTACAACATCCTCAAGCCAATCAGTAGCAGGTACATCCTCAATGATTGAAATAAATGATAAATGGTATATCGTATCCGGTGATTTGGATGGTAACCGTTCAGTTGGAGCATTTGACGTAAATAAGTTCATACCGGTAATCGGAAGAGCTGTATCTTCTCAAATTCCCGGAAATTAAAATTTGAGTTTTTATCACTAAATACTGATTTCAGATATTTCTGAAATCAGTATTTTTTTTACTTTAAATAATTTTTTGTAAATTGTAAAAAATATTTTTATAATGGAGTTGGGAATGAAAAATTATATTATTTTTTTATCTTTAATTATGCTTGCTGTTTCATGCAAAAATGAAGTAATGCCTGAATCTAATGCTGATATTTTGGAGCCTGTATTAAAACAGCTCGAAGCATATAACAACAGAGATATTGACGAATTTGCCAAATGGTTCGACGAAGATGTAGAGCTTATACAACTCAAAAGCAATGAAACATTTTGCAGCGGCAGACAACAGCTAATTCAGATTTACGGTGATATGTTTGAAAAAAGCCCGGAACTAAACTGCGAAATTGTAAACAGAATTGTTTGCGGTAATATTGTAATAGATGAAGAAGAAGTAACAGGCATTAGAGGCGGTGAATTTGTACACGCTACTGCTATTTATGAAATAAAAGACGGGCTTATCAGGCGGGCATGGTTCGTAAGAGAATAGGATTCAGGAAAACTTCAAAATAATCAACATGAAATTTCGTTTATTTTAAGTTAATTTTGATAATTAAAACTTAAATATAAATGAAAGTAGCATTGCATACTATCGGCTGCAAAGTTAATTTTGCCGAGACTTCTCAATTACGGGAAAAATTTGAACAATTAGGATATGAAATATCAGATGACAATAAATCATCTGATGTGATTATCTTCAATACCTGTACAGTTACAAACAAAGCAGATGCAGATGCCAGAAAATTAATCAGACGGGCAAAAAGAGACAATCCCTCTGCTTACATAGCCGTTACGGGATGTTATGCACAAATGAAACCTGAAGAAATCTCAAAAATTGAAGGTGTATCAGGAGTTTTCGGGCAAAAAGAAAAATTTCAAATACCAAACATAATAAGTAATATAAAAAACAGAGAAAAAACGCAGGTAGAAGTCTCCTGCGCCGATAACATACCATTTGATTTCGCTACTACATACGAAAATGAAAGCAGAACAAGAGGTTTTCTCAAGTTGCAGGACGGATGCGACTATTTTTGCACCTTCTGTACTATCCCCTATGCTCGCGGGAGAAGCAGAAGTATGAACTTCAACAGTATCAGAAGACAATTTGAAAAATTGCGTGATGCAGGATACAAAGAAGTGATTATTAGCGGTATTAATCTTGGCACTTACAAAGCTCCTACGGGTGAAAATTTTACAGATGTTGTGAGATTAATAGATACTTTTGATATGGGTATGCGCGTAAGAATCTCATCTATTGAACCAAATCTGCTGAACGATGATATTA
>CAZIXJ010000477.1:0-2685 GCA_964542835.1 uncultured Hyphomicrobiales bacterium | reverse complement strand
TTTTGTTTATTGCTCCTGTCTTAATCCTGTTCTTGTCTTTTCTTCCAACAGAACAAACCGCTCACCTGATGTGGTAGAGGAAAAATTCAAGGAAGATTTTGATTTGTATTATGTGAGATTATCCATTGATATTATAAATAATGAACTGCTTATTTCTCCTGTGGAAAATACCAAAAGATTCAGAAAAGGCTCGGAAATAAGTTATTTCAATGATGCAGGCAAGCCCGACAGTACTATTAATACAAATTCTGATGAGAGATTTCCTTTTATCCCTTATCCTGTGAGCAAAGAAGATAATAATTATATTTATTTTTCATCCAACAGAAATCAGAATTTATCAGATTACGGTGATACGGATTCAGTAGTAGTAAACAGAGGTAAATATGATATTTACCGTTATGCTCTGCCTGATGATTTCCCTTCCTGCAAGCCTGTTCCGAAAAAAGTAAATGTAGAAGTATATGTGTTAAATCCCGTTACCGGTGAGAAAATACCCGATGCTTTCGTAAAATTAAACTATGGCACCGGAGAAATTCATAGTAATACAGGAATTAATCCTGCAAGATTTGACAGCCTGGAAATCGGCAAACAGTATCAAATTACAGGTGGAACAAAGTATCAGTCAATTAATAATGATGAATGTGGCGACAGGGATACAGTTTATTATGCACCTGCAAAGATTAAGCATATGTTCATTGAAAAGCTTGATAAAACCGTAGAAATGAAAGACTACATAATTCCTGTGGCGGAATTTCAGAATATTAAGAATACAATTAAATATGATACAATTAAAACTGAAAAATACATAAACACATTCAAATATGATGTAACTGAAATAATTTCTGAAGAGCCTGTCGGGAAACCGGAATTTATTGACGATAATTTTGATAATGTAAAGCTGAAATATAAAATCACAAAAAAATACATTACAGAACCATATGAAGGGCTTAAATCCACAAATGAACTTATTGATTTTATTCCTCAATCTTCGGAAGACGTAAAAGCAGGGAATATTGAATCTGAATATACTATGAATAATGCACTACATACTAACGGACTGCCAAACGGTGCATTAATAAGAGATACTGTTTATCTTGTTCCGCAGTTCGACAGAATCAACTGTATTGATTTGACGGTCATTTTGAAAGATGTATGTACCGGAGAAGATGTTCAAAAACCCGCAATAAGAGTTGTGGAATACGACACTGAAAAGGAAATGGGACAAACTGTAGAAAACGGATATGTAGAAAATGATACACTCAGACTGCAACTCAAAACAAATAAAACATATAAGATTATGGGAGGTTCAAATTTCACTGACTTATTTGAATGCCCTGATATGCTGTTTTATATAGATGCAAGAGCTGATGAAAATTGCAATATAAGACTATATGATATGAAAAATATTCCTTACTCAGGAGATGAACTTGCAAAAGATGCAAATATCTTATCGGTCAATTCTTATGCTGACGGATATTTTGATACAAGAAATATCAATAAGGACACTTCAATTACCGAAGTAATAGAGCTTAAACCTGTTTATTTCAAAAAGCCCGAATGCGAACATTATTTTACTGAGCTACAGGATTCTCTCCACAGAAGAGTGCCTTACTTCCAGACTGCATTCTGGGAAATAAATACTAAAGAGAATCTTGAATATTTCTATCCTAAATTAACTACAGGCAACAAACTCTATGGGGACCCATACACAATAAAAAAAGGCGAATTTGACGAATGCGAAGAATGTATGAATGAAAATTTCTCCGGTGAATTTTGGCCCGGAGCTAAATGGATAGAACTTCACGAAAACAATACTGATTACATAGGTAGTGCCGGCAGAAGATACAGAAGATATCAATATTACCGGGAAGCTGCCGACAGAGTGGAGAGTAATCTGAATAATATGGTTAATGTAATATCTGACAGATTAATACCTTCGTTTGAATTGCTCAATACTGTTGATAAAGACTATGGTATGAAGCTATTCATAAGAGTAGAAGCGTGGTCGGATTTTCGTCCTGTATGCTGTGGTTGGTATATTGCCAAAAATGACAAAGAAAAAACAATCAATTTTGCAGAATGCAACAATATCAATGATTTTGACGGAACAATGCCGAAATTTGAAAGTTTCATTATAAAAGATGGTGAAGCTTTGGGCAGCAGAAATAATGTATTATCTAAATTAAGAGCATATTTTGGATATATGGAATTATACAACAGGTTGCTTGAAAATCCAAATTTCAAAAAATATGCAGATAGGGGAGAAGTGCTATTGCCACACGATTTAGTTGATGGAAAAGGAAATCTGCTTGATAAAGAGATGATAGAATACAGAATTTCCAAAAGCAGAATTATTTTCATCACAAAAGGCTATGATACTAATCCTGTGGAAGAAAAACCATGGTATTACCCGGAATTCACCGAAACACCTGAAGACGCTTCCAAAACAGAAGATATGAGAGGAAGAGTAAGGCAGGATGAACTGTCCGAAGTACGTACAATACAGGTTTTCTCAAAAATCAGAGAATATGAAAAAGAAATCGGCTTTATCAAAAAATGTTGTGAAGAAGTGAAGTTCGAGGAAAAGTAGAGCAGATATTATGAATATTAGAATATAATACTAAGTTGCATTCAAACATACAAGATAAAATATCTGATTCCCAAACTCCGATTTGGGAATCCCAT
>CAZIXJ010000476.1:0-2687 GCA_964542835.1 uncultured Hyphomicrobiales bacterium | reverse complement strand
GTGGCAGATGTTCTTTGAAAAAAGCATGAATAGCCCCGTGCTTCAGCTCGGGGTATTATTGGGCTAAAGCCCTGATATTTTTTTATGATTACAATTGATGTTCATTTCTCACTTTTGGGAAAAGGGAGTGGTCCCGATTCAATCGGGAACGAGGGATTTGAAAATAGAAAAATACTCCGCATGGTATGCGAAATTATTTATATCTCGGATTATTTAATTTAAAGTTTTCTAAATTTTTTGTAAGAGAAATCAGCCGTCAAAATAACAAATAAAAAATACGGAGAAAAGAACAGGCAAAGGCTTCGGCTTGGTAGCCTTTGCTGTGGCTGACTTATCTGTATTAGGTAAAGGCATATAGGATAATATTTGTAAATTTAAAATAAATTTAATAATTTTACATTTATTTAAATAGAAGAAAAAAATAAAGACTTTTAAAAAATGGAAAATTTACATCAACATAGCGACAAACCTACTTTTGAATCAGTCTGGGCTTTATTTCAGGAAACAGACAGGAAATTCAAAGAGTCTCAAAAAGAATATGATGAAAGATTCAAAGATACTGAAAGATTATTGAAAGAACGAGATAAGCAATTAACCAGAAAACTGAACAAACTTGAAGAGCTTTTTACAAGTCAGTGGGGAAAACTCATTGAAACACTTGTGGAAGGTGATTTAGTTCATTTATTGAATGATTATGGTATTGAAGTCAGAAGTACTGCTCAAAGAGAGAAAGGTTATTACAATGACAGGCAGTATGAATTTGACATCATAGCAAAGAATGGCACAGATATAGTAGTTGTTGAAGTGAAAACAACATTAAAGGTAAAACATGTCAAAGAGTTCATATCAAATCTGAAAAAATTCCAAGAGATAATGCCGGGTTATGCAGATAAGAATATTTACGGAGCAGTTGCATATTTGCAGGCAGATGAAAGGTCTCAGATATATGCCGATTCACAAAAGTTGTTTGTAATACGAGCTACAGGCAACAGTGCCAGCATAGTAAATGCAAAGAATTTTAAACCAAAACAATGGTAAAGACTGCCGAAAAGTGCTACATAACAGAAAATATTACACATCAAGCAAAGGCTTCGGAGCCTTTGCTGTGGCAGTGCATATAATTGTTTTAACAAGTCTGATTGTGTAACTTTTATGATTTTTTAAGCAAAACAGACTTTTTGAGGATGCTATAAAAATTTTACCTTAATCCTAAAACCTGAACTTTAATTCTGCTACTTTTGCGGGTTTGTGGAAATGAGGATTAAAATCAATATTTTCATAAATCATGAAAGCTGAAGGATTAAATTCAAAATCTAATTTATCAGAAATATCTATACTTTTTGCTTCATCGCTCAATGCAAAAAATACTGTACTAAAACCTGCTATTGCACCGAGAGAAGATAATGCCATAAATCCTTTTTCACTATCGGTCATCAAGCCGAGACCGCCACCAATCAAACCACCGCCAATAGTTCCGAGCAAAGCATAATTTGAATGACTGTCAGTGAAATCATAATCATCTGATATACTGTGACCTATTAACTGACCAATTGCGCTTGTTGCAACTACAACAGTTAATGCCTGAGAGGAATTAATTTCAGTCAAATCACTGATTGAAGCTCCGGTATAAGCCCCTAATACTGCCAGGTTTGTATAAATTCCGGCATCGCCGCTTGTATATCTGTTGTTATCAGCCATTCGCTTACCTAAATATATTCCTGCCATTGAACTTGCAAGAGTTAATCCGTAACCCCAATTAGCTGCAACTTCATCCTCGGGAAGTTCCGCGGCAGCACTTAATAACAAACCCTGAAGACCAAAAATTATTCCATTGCTTGTCATCATAGAAGCTTCTCCGGCTGTTAAATTTGCGTTTTTGGCATAATTATATCCTAATAGATATTCCGTAAAACTACCCGTGAGAACTAACAGAGAGAACAAATCTGCATCAAAAC
The DNA here is from genome assembly GCA_964542835.1 of uncultured Hyphomicrobiales bacterium. Classification (GTDB taxonomy): domain Bacteria; phylum Bacteroidota; class Ignavibacteria; order Kapaibacteriales; family UBA2268; genus CAZIXJ01. The sequence continues at coordinate 732 of CAZIXJ010000476.1, read as the reverse complement.
CATCTGTAGTTATTCCAAAAAGAAGCATTCCATGACCTGCACCCAATACACCACCACCTGCAGATAATAATGCAGAACTTTTGCTGACGTTTTGGTTTCGCGTAATAAGACCCGGGATGAGATAGCATCCGCCCAAAGAAATAAAATACAACCCTCCTGCAGTAGAACCACTTTCTATATCCATCAGACTGATTAACGAAGGTACCCATATCACTCCTCCCAATGCTGCTGAACTCAACAAAAAGCGGGTTCTGTGATTCAGATTTTCATCGTCCCGTTCAAATTTTAATGAAGTCAGAACTCTTGAACGTAGTTGCATATATTCTTCCCGGCTCATATCGAGGTCTTTTGTTTTTGGATTATCCTCAGTGATATAATGAACTTTCAGAGTGTAGGAAGAATCAGGATTTAAGAACAATTCGGCTTTTTGGAAATCAGAATACATTTTGAAGTAGCCGATTTCTTTTTCAATTTCAGGTGTAATAATCTGTATGTTGTTCAATGTATCAAAAGGCACCTGCTGTTGGGCAGAGAGCTTCAGATTACAGACAGTAAATACAGAAATTGTAAGAATAAAAAATAATATTTTCATAATAAATTTATAATTTGTAAAACAATATTCAAATCTGTTTCGTAAAACTAAATAAAATTTAGCAATTAAAAAAAATATTTTTCACAAATAATAATATTATACTAATTCGCTTTCATTCATATTAACATACTTCAGAACAA
>CAZIXJ010000475.1:0-2695 GCA_964542835.1 uncultured Hyphomicrobiales bacterium | reverse complement strand
TTCCTTAATATCAAAAATAGTTCAACTCCCGCCGAAAAGGGTTGTAAATTGCAGCAGTTGCTAAATCTGAGCAAAGCACCTTTGATTTGCTTACCGGAATAAGCAGAATAGAAAGGTTGATAATCAATTCTTTCAAGTTCCATACCTTTTATTTGAGAATATTGATAATATTTGATGAGCGAATCGGCTTTCAAAGTCGGTGAGCCGATATACTGGAATGGCAGAGTAGTGCCAATACCGATATTTGCAATTCCGAGTTCCCCGAATGCACCAAGCACAGCCATGCCTCTTACAGCATCCGGTGAAGGTATATGCGGAGAAGTGGGTGTCCATTTTATGTCAGTATCTTCCCAGTGCATCCATCTCTCCCAGCCTTTCATTTTTACTATGGATAAGTTGCAACTTTTATTATCCGGTAACCAGCCTTCTTCATTTATTATATATGCCAGCTCGCCTATAGTGCATCCGTGAATATACGAAACGGGGATTTTACTGACAAAAGATTTCCATTTCGGCTCTACGGTATTGCCATCTACAACTTCTCCTCCCAGAGGATTAGGTCTGTCCAGCACCATCAGTTCTATACCTGCATCCGAACATGCTTCCATAAGATTATAAAGAGAACTGATATAAGTATATGAACGAATACCAATATCCTGTATATCAGCTACGATAACGTCTAATTGACTTAAAATACCCGAATCGGGCTTTTTCGATGCATTATAAAGCGAATAAACTTTTATTCCGTTAATATACGTATCTTCTACAAATTTGCCGGCAGGCAGAGTAGTATAATATCCATGTTCGGGAGCGAAAACGCCGTTTAAGTTGAATACGGACTGTTCTGAAAAGATTTTGAGAGTTTGGATATTATCAGTATTCTGAGATGCAAAATTTGCAAATAAAGCTACATTTTTTCCTTTCAGCAAATCAAAATTTCTTTCCTGTAAAATATCAATACCAAATTTAATATTATCCGGCTGAGCTTTAGTGGCTGAGCCGGATAACAGTATTAATATAATAATGATTATTTTCATTTATCTATGGAGTAATCCTGTAAATCATTCTTGGGAAAGGAATTACTTCCCGAATGTGTTTGGCACCAGTTATCCATTTTACTACTCTTTCCACACCAAGACCAAATCCGCTGTGAGGTACACTCCCATATTTCCTCAAATCAAGATACCATTGATATTCTTCAGGATTAAGGTCGTGAGCTTTTAATCTTTCAAGCAGTGCATCGTGGTCATCTTCTCTCTGGCTTCCGCCGATTATTTCACCGGCTTTTTCAGGTCCGAGCATATCCATAGCAAGCACAACTTTTTTATCATCCGGGTCGCGTTTCATATAGAAAGCTTTTGCTTCTGCCGGATATCGATGAATAATAAGAGGTTTGTCGAACTGCTCCATAATGGCTTCTTCCTGAGGAGTTCCGAAATCTTCGCCCCAAGGGAAAGGAAGTATTTCCACATCTTTGCCGTCAACTTTCTTATGTAGTGGTATTTTATTTTCAATTAGCCAATCAACAGCATCAGAATAGCTCATTCTGTGGAATGGTCTTTTAATTTTTTCAAGTTTGGCAGTATCACGCTCGAGAGTTTCAAGCTCTTTCTGATTGTTTTTTAGAACGTATTGCACGATATACTCTACGAGATCTTCTGCAAGGTCCATATCATCATTCAAATCGAAAAATGCCATTTCAGGCTCTACCATCCAAAATTCCGTAAGGTGTTTTCTTGTTTTTGAGCGTTCAGCTCTGAATGCCGGACCAAACGTATAAACCTTGCCAAGAGCAAGAGCTGTAGCTTCGGCATATAGCTGACCTGACTGACTGAGATAGGCTTTCCCAAAATCAAAATATTCAGTTTCGAAAAGAGTGGATGTTCCTTCTACGGAATTCGGAGTTAGCAGTGGCGAATCCTGAAGTTTAAAACCATTACCATCAAAGAAATCGCGTATTGCTTTCATTACAGATGCACGTACTCTCATAATTGCATGCTGCCTTGAAGAACGTAACCACAAGTGGCGATGCTCTATCAGAAATGAATCTCCATGCTCTTTAGGAGTAATCGGATAATCCTGAGATTCACCAATTAACTTTACATTTGTGGAATCAATTTCATATCCTCCGGGTGCTTTTTCCTGAGCAACCACTTTCCCGGTAATCTCTACAGATGCCTCCTGACCAAGGCTTTTAGTAAGCTCGAAAGCTTCTTCGGGTACATTTTTCTTAAATACCACACACTGGCAAATACCCGTGCCGTCTCTAAGCTGTACAAACTGCAATCTGCCCTTGCCGGTTTTGTTATATACCCAGCCTTTAAGTGTAATTTCCTGATCTGCGTATTTTGATAAATCTTCAATATACTTAAAACTTTTGTATCGTGACGCTGCCATATAAAATCCTAATAATTAACTAATTACAAAATACAAAGATAATTATAAAATCAGTAATGTAAAAATTTACATATTAAAAATCAAAATAATTCAAAACTTAAATTTACTTACATTCATTAAATAATGACTTTACAAAAATAATTTTCAGTTTTTTTTGAAAATACTATGCTTTAGGCTGAAATCCATTATTATTTGTAATTCCTGAACTGGTTGCAGAGTTCCTGAAACATCAGGCATAACTTATTATACTAAGTTGCTTTCAAACATACAAGATAAAATATCTGATTCCCACCTGTGC
>CAZIXJ010000474.1:0-2696 GCA_964542835.1 uncultured Hyphomicrobiales bacterium | reverse complement strand
GGTGTAAGTGGTGCAAAAGTTAGAGGTGGTTGGGATTACCTTAATAATGATTCCGACCCTGATTATGCTGAAAATATGGATTGTAGCCATGGTACTGAGGTTGCAGGTATAATAGGAGCTTATAGAAATAATAACTTAGGAATAGCAGGGCTTGCCGGTGGAGATGGTCTTAATAATACAGGTTGTCAGCTATTTGCTTTAAAAGTTGGACCTGTAAATTGTAAAGGTCTTAGTTTAGATAAGATTATAGAAGCAATAATTGATGGTTCTAATTCATCTCCAGGTTATGGTTGCCATATATTAAATAATAGTTATAGTATGGATACATACTCTGCAGCTCTTAAAGGGGCAGTTAAAATTGCAGCACAAAATAATGTTGTATTTGTTGCAAGCAAGGGAAATGATTATTCTACTAACTATTATTATCCTGCAGATTATGCTGATAATTGGGTAGTTTCGATAGGTGCTACTGATCGTTTTGATTATAAAGCATCATTTTCAAATATGGGCAATGGTATAGATGTTGCAGCACCAGGGACAGATTGGTTAATACACACTACAACTCCTGTTGAAAAAGGTAATTACAGCTCGTTTAATGGTACATCTGCATCTGCTCCAATTGTTTCGGGTCAGGCAGCACTTATTTTAGCAGAAGCATTGGAGCAGAATATATCATTGCATCATAATGATGTCGAGTGGCTAATAAAAGTTTCTGCTGAAGATGTTAATTCAAGTACACTCCCTGGTTATGATGATGATTTAGGTCATGGCAGGGTAAATGTAGGCCGCTCACTTGAGTATATGAACAAACCATGGGTAATTAACCATCATACTGCCACCGGAGGTACAATTGTAAATTCTACTGACTGGTATAAAATGGTATTGTTTAATCCCGGAAATGGTATTTCAAGCGGTACATATTTAGTGAAAAGACATGAAGTTCATAAACAAATTACAATGCCAAATTATATTAATGATGGTTATATATGGTGTCGTACTACAAATGCAACTATTGGTTGGTCAGGATCAAACCCAAATTATCAATTAGGTTATTCGGATGTTGTTGCACGAAATGGGAACTCGGTTACATTAAGAACTTTTATTTATGACATTAAAGAATTATATAGTGGACAGTATGTTGGTTTGGAACCATCAGATGCTAATAATGTAGTTTTTGCATATACAACACTCGGGATTCCATGTTATCAAAATTTACATGTGTGGGAACATTTACAACAGGGCACAGAAAACCAATCAGTTATTTACTCTGTTTCAAATTACTTAACTTCCTCTTCAGAAATTGATGCTGGTGCAGATATTGTTTTTAAGGCAGGGGATAAGATAAAACTTTGGGGTGGGTTTAAAGCTAAAAGCGGATGCAAATTTCATGCAAAAATTGAATCTTGCTCACAATCATTTTCCAAGTCATCAAATATAGATGTTAATGATGTAGATATTTACAATAAAAGAAAAGACATAAACCTCTCAATCGTTCCCAATCCACTAATCGATATTACTACAATTACCATATCACTTACCAATTCGAGCAATATTACACTTGCAGTATTTGATATGCTTGGCAACAAAATACACGAATTTACAAACAATGAATATACTCAGGCAGGTCGCCACAGATTCACACTTAACGCCGCCAATATTCCAAATGGTATGTATTACGTAAATCTGATGAGCAATGACGCAGTCCTCACCGAACCGCTTATTATTGCGAAATAAAACAAATAACCTTCCGAAGGTTTCGAACCTTCGGAAGGATTATTTAACATCACTTTTTCACAAATTTCTCTACTCTCTCACCAATTCTAACAAAATACACACCACGAGGAAGATGAGAAATATTAATCCGTCGATTTGACAAGGGGGCATGCCCCCTTGCTACTGACATCAGTTTATTCCCAAGCACATCATATATCTCTATTTCATTGACAATGAGGCATGCCCCATTGCTACTACTATTGTTGCCAAAAGCAATCTCTATATAATCCCCGGCAGGATTTGGATATATTACTATTTCAGATGAAGCATAATCTTTCACACTTGTTTCAACGTTCAGATTATTTACTTTCACAAGTGAAATCAAATTAGGTCCTTTATTGACTTCTACTTTTTCAAATACAATGTTTTCTAAGTAAAATGTATCTTTTTCTGTAAGTATATCTATTATATGACTTTCAGAATTATCGCCGTTTATGAAATTAATTTCAAGAGGGAAATTATTAAATATATTACCTTCCTGTACTTGCTCAGTTATTATTCTTACGTTGTTATCATTTTGACTGATAGTAATATTTAGTTCAGGGAAATTATCATAGTAAATCCACTGTTCTAAAAACCGTGCAGTTCCTACAATATCTTCATCTGCACGTGATAGATGATTAATCAAATGCTGTGTTGTAATATCACCGTATCTGAAAAGATGGAGTAAATCTTTCAGAGTATTGAAAAATCTCTCATCACCAATTTTATATCTCACCATACCAAGTATCACTGCACCTTTCTGGTAAATTGTCTGAGGATAATTTGAAGAAGGTTCTTCTCTCGGAAAATCATAAAGTGGCAGCAAACCTTCATTTTTTGAAATTATATTTACGTATCTCATCATTTTATGATACTGATTTGTGATATATGCTTCTTTTCCGTTGATATACTCAAGATATAGTGATTCAGAAAAAGTTGCG
>CAZIXJ010000473.1:0-2696 GCA_964542835.1 uncultured Hyphomicrobiales bacterium | reverse complement strand
ACTGGCTGAGGCGCAGATCTCTATTCTTGTCGACTACAAAGGTCTTGATGTCCAGAAAATTACCGATCTTCGTGCCAGGCTTCGGGAAGCAGGCGTTCAAATGGAAGTTGTTAAAAATACCCTTTTGAACCTAAAATTAGATTAGACCATAGTGAATACCTTAATTCTTCTCCTGTTCTTGGTCTTGCTTGATGATACATATATGAATTTGGTCCATCATTACTTAAGAAAAAAGAGTTAGTGTTCCAAATATTTGACCAAAATGGAGTGTTTCCAAATAAAAGTCCTGGATGCTTATAGAATAATTTATATAATTGATGTTCAAAAAGCATTTGATTGCTTTGAAATGAATAATATAAGACCATATCCGAATATTCATCATATTCCAAATTATGAATATCTTCCTCTAATGCCAACTCAAACATATTATTACCTTCATCATCAAAAAAATCGCATGGATCGTCATCCGAAACAGGGGTTCGTAATAAAAAAGTTTCATAATAAGAATTTAATGTATCTCTAAAATGATGGAAATTAGTAGAACAATAGCTTTGTAATTTTTCATCAGTCCATCCATATTTGCCATAGTTTCCAGTATAACCCATTTTCAAATTCAAGCCTTCTTCTTTTGTCAGGTACTCTATTAAATCTGGATCGCTTGTTTTTTTTATAAATCCCTTTTTTATATATGGAGCAGCAGTATTTCCTGTTGCATCCCCTATTGCATGAGTACGCAGATCCGCACTACCATACCACATTTCTTTAAATCCTGTACAATGAATATATTGCTCTACAGTGTGAGCAATATGAGTTTCAGTGGTTAATAAACCATCAACCAACTTATTTAAGTATCTTTGAGAAAGCCAGTTGTTAGCCCATATTTCATCACTGCCATACAACCTGAAAATATTAAAATTTTGTCTTGATTGCGAATCAGAAATATATTTAGTCAGCTGGTCATTCAAAACATTATAAATATCTTGATCAAACTGACCCGTTAACAGTTTACGATACTGTGGGCTTTCTATTCTTATCCAGTCTATTGCCACATCTACTGTGCCAAAATATTCTATTTCAATATCCATATGGGTAATTCGGTATGTACCATCATCAATTTCAGTTTCAAAATCATGAATAATACCTTTTCCGAGTTTACTGCTATAGTCTTGATGATGATTTTCCTTGTTTTGCAATCTTTCATTTTCATCTGGATCTGGATTTCCTACATCTTCAGCACAAGTGAAATAAGAATACAAAGTAATATAATCTTCATTATTTAACATTTTGCCCGTAATGAGAATTTCATCTGTCGGATTTGGAATTATATCTCTGTAATTTCCTAATGAAGTTTTTGTATAAGTAGAAGGGTCTTGACTTATACCATCAGGTGTTTCTCTGAATTTTATAAACTGAGTATCAATTGTACTATTATCTGTTTTATCGGCTTTATCATTATATTTGAAAAGGAATTTTGGCATCTTAATTCTTAAAACAATTTCATCTTCATTGCTTGCATTAATCTCTTCTAACGCCTTTAAATTAATTGTTAAATAAAAAGCTTCACCTCCCATACTTTTAGAATCATTAGCATTCAAACCATCACCAAAATTTGTTATATCAACTAATTCACTTCCTGCATCAACTTCTGATAAAACAGTAACAGGATATGAACCTGAATATCTGCTCTTATCTAATACAAAATTATGTGGAATTGAATTATCACTTGCAAATTCCGATTTTCTTGCTTTAAAACCAAACACTGCCCCTGTATTATCATTTGGCAATGGTACGAACTCACCACTGCTTACATCTAAAGCAGGTTCGAATTGAACTGCCTGGGCTTGTGTTACTGAAGGTTTATAGTCATTAGATACAATCGGATCAAAATTTTCTAAACCATTTGGTGTTACACAATTAATAAAATTCATGTTTGAACCGAATTTATGAATATTCTCACTCATATCCCATTGACCTAGTGAGTAATGATTATAATCAATATATAATGCTTCATCTAATTTCTTTAATTCATTTTCCCAGTTCCAACCTTTTCTAATACCTTGTATGTTGCTGTTGGTTTTGTTTTGTAATCCTGTTATATTCCAAATAATCGGGTCAGGTGTTAACACATTTTGTGAATAACTATAACAAAATGTAATAATTAATATCAATAATTTTAATTTCATTTTATTTCTCCTACCTTTTAATTACAAATTTTTTTGTAAACACCGAACTATCTGTAATGAAATTCACAAAGTACGTTCCGCTTAAATAAGCTGAAATATCAACTTCAAAATATTCACTATAATGTGTGAATGCAAAGGAATCTATAATCCTTCCTTCAATAACAGATATTTCAATCAATTGTAAATCAATAGGTAAGTTATTAATTCTTAAAATATTTTCTGCAGGATTGGGTGATATTTCAATTTGCTCTGTTGCATCAATTTCAACAGATGTAACACCTGAAATATCATACATTTCAAGTGCACCTGTAATATAATATTTATTGTTTTTTACGGCTCTTCCAGCATTTGCAACAATGGTTCCTAATATGGTATTATCTGAAAGTCTTACTACATATGATTGTTTTGTCCATAGTTTATATATAAATTGGTCATCTTCAGAAATTAAAAATAATACTCCACCCGGTTCTATTTTTCTTTCTTCATCATTATTTAAGTCATATTCCAGGAAAT
>CAZIXJ010000472.1:0-2708 GCA_964542835.1 uncultured Hyphomicrobiales bacterium | reverse complement strand
CAAGATATTTTAATAATATAAAAATCAAAAATATCAAAGAAGATACTAAAGTAATGCAGGTAAAAAATCTCCCTGAATTTCCCAGACTTACAAATTTTAAATTCTCTCCGGACCAAAAGAAATTGGCTTTGACACACACCGGTGAATCAGGTGTATCTCTTTGGCTCATTGATATTGAAAATGCCTCAGCAAAAAGAATATCAGATGAAAAAATCAATGCAAATCTCGGCGATGAAATTAATTGGTTCTCTGACAATGAACATATGCTTGTAAAATTCATTCCGAGAGACAGACAAGAATTAATTAACACAAAAGAAGCAATTCCTTCAGGTCCTACCATATCAATAAGTGATGGTAAGCTCGCACAAAACAGAACATATCAGGATTTGCTGAAAAATAAAAATGATGAATATAATTTCGAACAGCTTGCAAAATCTGAAATATACAGAGTGGGTACAACCGGTGCTAATGATTTGTGGCTTGAAAGTGCTATGTATAGTGGTATCAGCTTCTCTCCCGATGGCGAATATGTAATGATTAAGACAATAGAAAAGCCATTTTCATATTTAGTGCCATTCAATCGTTTTCCTTCGAAAACAGAAATTTATACTAAAATGGGAAAAAAAGTTAAAACACTTGTAGAAGTACCATTGATAGAAGACTTACCAAAAGGCTTTATGGCTGTAAGAGAAGGTAAAAGGGGCTTTTCATGGAGAGCGGATAAGCCTGCTTCCATTATCTATACTCAGGCACTTGACGGTGGCGACCCTGCTAATGAAGTAGATTACCGTGATGAAGTATTTCAGCTTGATGCTCCATTTGCCAGTGAGGGCAAAAGCATCTTGAAAACTAAAAATCGTTTTTCCGGAATTTACTGGGCAAGTGATGAAATTGCAATAGCTATGGATTTCTGGTGGAATACGAGAAATACAAAATCTTATGTTTTTAACCCTTCTAATCCAAACGAAACTCCGGAAATATTATATGACCGAAATTATCAGGACAGATATAACGACCCCGGAAATTTTGTAATGAAAAAAAATGAATTTAACCGAAACGTAATTGCATTAGATGGTAATGATGCATTTTTAATTGGGGACGGATTCTCGCCTGAAGGACAATTTCCATTTTTAGATAAAATTGATTTAAAAGATAAAGATACAGAAAGGCTATACCAATCTGAATATTCTGACAAAGTAGAAGACCTTCGCGATTTTAATCCTGACGACAGACAACTTCTTGTAAGAATTGAATCTGCAACTGAATATCCGAATTATTACTTTAGAAATCTTAAAAATGAAGAACTTACGCAACTGACTTTCTTTGAAAACCCTTTCAAAAGCATACAAAATGTAACCAAGAAAGTAATAAAATACAAAAGAGATGACGGAGTAGATTTATCAGGTACATTGTATTTGCCTGTTGGCTATGATACTGCAAAAAAAGAAAAAGTACCCATGATAATCTGGGCATATCCTACAGAATATAAAGATAAATCCACTGCAGGACAAAGCACTAATAATCCGAATTCATTTACTTATCCCTATTATGGTTCTATGATTTACTGGGTTACAAGAGGATATGTAGTTTTGGATGATGCTTCATTTCCAATAGTGGGAGAAGGTGAGGAAGAACCAAATGATACTTTCATAAAGCAACTTGTAGCAAATGGCAAAGCAGCAATAGATGCAGTAGATGATATGGGATATATTGACAGAAACAAAGTCGCAGTAGCAGGGCATAGCTACGGTGCATTTATGACGGCTAATCTGCTTAGCCATTCAGATTTGTTTGCAGCAGGAATAGCAAGAAGCGGAGCTTATAACAGAACGCTCACACCGTTTGGTTTTCAGGCAGAAGAACGCTCTTACTGGGAAGCACCTGATGTATATAACAGGATGTCTCCTTTTATGAATGCAGATAAGATGAATCAGCCTTTGCTTCTGATACATGGTGAAGCTGATAATAATTCCGGTACATATCCAATGCAAAGCGAGAGATATTTCAATGCATTAAAAGGATTGGGGGCAACTGCAAGACTTGTAATCCTTCCTAAAGAAAGTCACGGATATGTAGCCAAAGAAAGTATTCTGCATTTGTTATGGGAGCAAGACCGCTGGCTCGAAAAATACGTGAAAAACAAATAACATAAAATTCAATATATAAAACCCCGTCATTTAAAAATAGTAAATGAAGGGGTTTTATATAATATTTAATACATCATATCTTCTGAAATTCAAATTTCGGATATCCTTTTTCGCCTTCGTCATTGTAGAAATCAATGAAATGAAGCTTGTAGTAAAAGCCTTCTGTGTCTTTTATGATATAAATAATATCTGAAAATACTACATAACCCTGTTCAAAATCATAATATTTCCATTCATGCCCTATGGCATTTCTGTGATTTGTGAAATTCAAAGTATCAATTACATCAATAGTAATATCTTTGAATGGTCTGTCTGATTTGAAATGAGCAGCTTCTACGTATTTTTGATTAAGCAGGACTGAAGTTACGGAATATTCGAGATAACCTTTTGGGTCATCATCATACTCCAGCATTTCTGTATGCTTTGAGAAGAATAAGTCCCACTGCAATTTAGGCGGCTCAAGATTAAGAACGTTATTAGTAAGCATACTCAGGTATATGAAATTAACGTCGGAATTTTTTGTTATTTCAACAGTTTGCTTTTCGGTGCCGTCCAACCTTG
>CAZIXJ010000471.1:0-2727 GCA_964542835.1 uncultured Hyphomicrobiales bacterium | reverse complement strand
TTAAAATAAATGCTGCAAAAGCCTTCGTTTATCTTTCTGAAAATCATAAGATGGGTTTTATCAATGTTCCAAATGAAAAATCCTTCAGATTAATTGATTTTGTTCCGGATTCTCAGAGGATTAATGTATCATACGGAGAAGTTTTCGATTTTTATATTGATAGCCTTACATATGATATTGAAGATACTCTTAAGTTGGATTCGCTTGTAAAGTATTATTATTCTGACTCTACTGCAAATGAATACTTTTATTTGGATCCCTTACTGGTATCAAATATGTTGCCTGATATTGAAAAAGAGCTTTCATTAATTATTCCTGAAATGAGCAATATATTTAGGCAAAATGTAATAAGATTCAGGAAAAGGTTGGATTTGCTTCATAAACAAATTGAAAAAGAACTTTCTAAGCTCAGAGGTATGCCTGTGTATTCGGAAAGCCCTTTTTTGGAGTATTTTATTAAAAGATATAATTTGCATTATGCTGCATCTCTTAATAATCCTTATAATTTTGAAGATACTTACAAAGATTTTATTATTAAAGATATGGAGAAAATTGGTATAAATACAATGTTTGTATCCTATAATTTTAATAATGAGAAGTTGGAAAATGTAAATATCAAAAGAATTGATATTTTTGCAAACAATAAGAAATATGACTCATATACAGATTTTATTCTTCAGCTAACAAGAGATATAAAAAACTCACTAATGTTTTACTGATTCTTAAATTCAATAAATATTAACATTAATATTTTCCTTATTCAAACGTGAATGAAATTATTTTTTAACGATAACTAAAAACGATTTGAATAAAGAAATATACATAGAATTAAACAGCGTAAGCAAATATTACAAAAATATCAAAGCCGTTGATAATTTGTCCTTAACCATTTTCAAAAATGACATCTATGGTTTTTTGGGTCCCAACGGAGCAGGAAAAAGCACTTCAATCAGGATGATACTTTCTCTTGTGAAACCATCCGATGGTACTATTAATATTTTCGGGCATGATATTTCACAAAAAAGAAAAGAAACTTTGTCTCAAATCGGTGCATTAATTGAAAAACCTGATTTTTATAAATATCTGACTGCAAGAAAAAACCTGCAAATACTTGCGAGCATTTCCGGCTTAAAGAAACCCGATAATAAAATTGACGAAGTGCTGGAGCTGGTAGCTCTTACAGAAAGGCAACACAGCAAAGTAAAGACTTTTTCACAGGGTATGAAGCAAAGGCTCGGCATAGCCCAGACTTTACTGCATAATCCCAAATTGATAATACTTGATGAACCCGGAAACGGTTTAGACCCGCAAGGGCAGATAGAAATGAGAGAACTTATCCTGAAAATCAACAGAGAAAAAGGAATAACGATAGTTATTTCATCCCATATTCTGTCAGAAATAGAGCAAATAGCAAACCGAATGGTTATTATAAATAAAGGCAGAAATATTGTAGAAGGAGATGTGCAGGAGCTTATCAGAGGCAGCAATATGAAGCTGTCAGTTTCTACAGGTAATAATCCCGAAGCATATAAAATTATCAGTTCAAATTATAAAGACGTTACTTTATCCGAAGACAAAATAATATTATCTACTGCTAAAAATAAAATTCCTGCACTAAATAAATTGCTCGTAGAGAATAATATTGACGTATATTCCATAGAACCCGTAAAATCACTCGAAGAATACTTTATTAATATGACGAAAAAATGATAAATTTACTAAAAATAGAATTGTATAAGATATTTACCAAGCCGAGGACATTTATAGGCTTTGGAGCAATTATGATAATTGTCCTTGCCGTGCATCTCGGATTTTATTTCGAAGGGCAGGATTTGCTGGATTTTGTAATTCAGAATATCAGAGACAAATTCATATTTGAAGGAAGCCTGATTAATACATACACAGTATCTTATGTAATATTAAACAGTCTGTGGGTTCATTTGCCGATACTGGTATCTCTTGTAACGGGAGATTTGATAGCAGGCGAAGCAAACAGCGGTACATTAAGGCTGATACTTACAAGACCCGTGAGCAGGACTAAACTGCTTGCAGCTAAATTTATTTCAGGCTGGCTATATGCAATGCTGCTTGTAATTGTAATGATATCATCGAGTTTGCTCTTGGGCTATATTCTTTACGGGGCAGGGGATTTGATAGTAATTCAGCAACAGATTTATATTTTCTCGGCTGATGACTCACTTTGGAGGTTTGTCGCAGCAGCTTCATATGGTATTGCTACTATGACTACGGTTGCAGCGTTATCCTTTTTGCTCTCGGCATTTACTGATAATTCTGTAGGTCCGATAATTGGCACTTTTGCCATAATAATCGGCATTACAGTAATAAGCACTATCGGATATGTGATAATTGAGCCTTTACTGCCTTATCTATTCACTACTTATATGCCGTCGTGGGGATTGTTTTTTCAGATGGATGTAAATTATGATAAAATATATTATGCTTTCAGAGTACAATTTATTTATTCATTTTTATTCTTATTAATTGCAGTTGTTTATTTCAGAAAGAAGGATATTTTGAGTTAATATGAAGAATTTTATAATTTATTTTATATTGTTTTTTGCAGTATTCCTGAATGCACAGAACAAAGCTGCGACAATTACCGAAAATCTTATCGAAAAAATTAACAGTGTAAATTCCTACACTGCCGATTTAACAATAAAAGTAGATGTGGATTTTGTAAAAATCAAAGAGCGAAAAGCGAAAGTG
>CAZIXJ010000470.1:0-2728 GCA_964542835.1 uncultured Hyphomicrobiales bacterium | reverse complement strand
CATAATCAATCTCAAAAATTGTATTAACAGAAGATTTTGAATTTACTCTTGCACATAGAATCTAATTAAATTTATTTACAAATAATCTAAAACAGTGATTCATATTAGTAACTATTAATTTGTTTAGTCTTATATGATTTTGTAGATTAAACATATATGCAATAAATTGTTTTAAAAATTGAAATTAACAGTATTTTTTTACACAAGGAGACTTTATTATGAAAAATTTAAAAATAATCTTAGCATTGTTTTTATTTGCACAGGTTTATTTGTATTCGTTTCCGGATATATTAGAGCTAAATTCAGGAAGTGGAAATATTATTTATTCAGACACAACTGAATTAGGAAAAAATTACTATATTACGGTATCAGGCACTTACAGTATGTGGCCTTCTTATGATTCCTATGGAGTTGATGGAGCTTACCTTTACGATGTACCACAGGAAGAAATTGATGCTTTACGTTGGCCCCCTGAAAGAATTGAAATTTTCGGGCAAGAGTATGAATTATACGATTTACCGATGTGGTTAGGAACAAATAATGAAATTCCACCTCCTGATTTAGATATACCCGGATTGAATATAAGAATAGTATCAAGAGAGCATATTGGGCTGAGAGTGGATGGAAACTGGCTGGAAAATACAGGATATAATCCAAGCACTCATACATATAAATTCAAAATTAAAGGAACAGGTAACCCCATAACTTTTCAGATACTTGATTCATCTTACAGTATAACTGAGAACAGAGTAGTACCAAAATATTGGGATAATAGTGGTTCTCTAACTATTAATATAGATTATGACAAACAAAATGATACTATTTTAAAATTGAAAGATTGTAATTCTTCTTTTGTATTTGAAGAAGGAACAGATTTTTATAAATTTGAAGTAGCTTTATTTGAAGAAGATACCAGTGGTCTAATTTCGAATAATTTATTGAAAGATTCAAATTTGAAAATGATAATTGACAATGATACAATTCAATGTGAAAAATATGAGTGTTTAGAACAAAGAGACAAGGTTAGTATAGGATTTATTATAGACAATTCAGGAAGTATGCTTGCAGGAAATACAAAAAATGATACTCAAATGAGAATTGATGCAGTTTATGATGTAATTTATGAAATTAGGCAGAATCTAAACTTCAATGACGAAATTGCATTTGGGCTTTTTAATTCAAAGAAAATTGTTATTCAAGATTGGATTGAGAATGAGAAATTCTCTGATATGAATTTTAACAGTTTATTTCAGACAAAAACAGGTTGGCAATCTAACCTTTATGATGCAATCCCACAAATATTTGATAGCTTGAAACATAATAATAACGTAAACTGGATTATTTTTTCTGACTTTTCTGAAAATTACACAAAAGAACCTAATAATGATAACTTATCAAATTTTTTTGAAATGCCTCTTTATTTAATTAACTTTGGAAATGGTGGTGCTCAAAGTGATGGTGATAATCAAAATGTATTAGAATTCTTTGATTCCAATTTTGACAGCGTTGTGGAATATAAATTTCCATATTTAAATAGTTTTCCAGATGATATGATTGATAAATATCTAAATTACAATTATGATGATTGTTGCTCATATTATTTCATTTTATCACCTTGCAGATTCAGTAAAGATACCGTGCTTAATGCACAATTGATTTATGAAGATGGAGAGCATTATTATTCTTATTATGAAGAAATTGAGTTTAATTGTAATGGTGGTAAAATTAGCACAAAAGCTTTACCTTATAAATTTCTGTATAATCAGGATGAGGTTATAATTCAAAAATTGATTAAAGAAAAATATTCATATAAGGTTTTAGATTATAATGGTTATGTTTTTGAAGAAAACAATCTTGAACCATTGAATTACATCAATATTTCAGGTTTTGATGAAGGTGTGTATTTCTTTGTAATTTATAATTCTCAACAACAATATTCAGAAAAAATTATTATATTGAGGTAAATATTATGAAAAAAATATTGATTGTGTTACTTTTATTATGTCTATATCCAAATATTTCCTTTTCACAAATTACAAGTGGTAAAGAATTTTGGTTAGGTTTTATGCAAAATTATACTGACTCATTAGCTCCTGAACTGAAAATTTATATTACCTCTAATGATTCAACAACGGTTAGAGTAAAAAACAGAAAGGATGTTATATTAAAGACTTTGCATATTAAGCCAGATAGTACATATGAGTATAATGCTATAAACGAATTAGTTTATTCAAGTGAATTTCAAAAAATCGAAAACAAAGCATTAAAACTGGAGTCTGAGGATAATATAAGCGTCTTTCTTTTAAATTATAAGAGGCAAACTTCAGATGCATCCATTTGTTACCCAGTTAAAGCACTTGGGAATGATTATTATGCTATTGGATATAGTGCAAATGGCACTACTCCTAACAACCTATTGATAATAGCAACAGAAGATAATACTCAAATAACAATCATTCCTTCTGATGTTACATTTGCCGGTAAAAAAGAAAAAATCAAATTTCAACTTGATAAAGGCCAAACATATCAATTAGGAGTAAGAGGTGATATTACAGGTACAAGAGTATTCTCAAAAAAAAATGATTTTGCTGTATTTTCAGGTGCAGTATGTACATATATTCCATCAGATTATCCTGCTTGCGATCATTTGTTTGAGCAAATACCTCCAATTAATGCTTGGGGTAAAGAGTTCATAACTGTACCTCTTGCTTCGAGAAAAAAAGGTGAT
>CAZIXJ010000469.1:0-2736 GCA_964542835.1 uncultured Hyphomicrobiales bacterium | reverse complement strand
GGATTTCAATAGTTAATATCTTACTCAATAAAACTGTAGTTCATGAATTTATACAAAAAGAACTCGTTCCCGATAAAGTAGCAAAATATACATCAGCATTTATCCGGGACGGAGACTTATATGACAAAACCCAGCAGAATTTTCTTAAAATCAGAAATATGCTTGGTAATAAAATTGCATCAGAAAATTCAGCAAAAATAATTTCGGAGTATCTGAATGCATAATCTTAAATTGAAAATATTTGTAACTATTATAGATTTACTGAGCAAGACGTG
This sequence comes from uncultured Hyphomicrobiales bacterium, assembly GCA_964542835.1. GTDB lineage: Bacteria > Bacteroidota > Ignavibacteria > Kapaibacteriales > UBA2268 > CAZIXJ01. The sequence continues at coordinate 2,461 of CAZIXJ010000469.1, read as the reverse complement.
GAGGATTTCAATTAATGGTACATTTCCTGAAAAGCCTTCGATAATATTATTCTGGCATGGAAAAATGCTTCCTGTATGGAAAATTTTTTCCGGCTATTCACCGATTGGAGTAGTCAGCAAAAGCAAAGACGGTGAGATATTATCCACCATACTTGAAACATGGAACTTCAGACTTATTAGAGGCAGTTCCTCTAAAGACGGAAAAGAAGTATTAAACGAAATCATTGACAATGCTAAAGATAATTACATCTTGATGACTCCCGACGGTCCGAGAGGACCCAAAAATAAGATGAAAGCCGGAGGCATTGTAGCTGCTCAAAGGTCGGGTATATCTCTTTATCTGTGTGGAGTAGAAATTAAAAATAAATTCGTTTTTCGCAAGAGCTGGGATAATTTTAATTTGCCTATACCGTTTTCAAGTATTATATTAAACTTTTCTGAATGCAAAATTATTGAGAGAAATGCAGACAGAGATGATATTAGTAATTTGATTGAAGATTTTACGAATGAATTAAATATTTTGGACATTGATTAATGTAACGGAACTTTTATGATTAAAACATTATTATCTAAGATTTACGGTAAGTTTGTCAGCAAAAGAAATGATAAATATGATAACAAAGAAAAAGAACTTATCAAACTTGACGTACCTGTATTAAGTGTAGGAAATTTGACAGTCGGCGGAACCGGGAAAACACCTTTTGTACAAATGCTGGGTAAAGTAGTATTCAGCCTGAGAAAAACACCCGGAATTATCGGAAGAGGATACAAAAGAGACAGCAAGGGAGAAGTAATCATCAGCGACGGTAAAAAAATCTTTACAGATGCCGAAACGGGTGGAGACGAAATGGTGTTACTGGCGGAGACTTTATCCTGCCCTGTAATAGCCCATGATAACAAAGCTGAGGGTGCCAAAACTCTGCGGGAAAAATTTAATGTAGATGCGGTAATCATTGATGATGGTTATCAGCACAGAAGGCTGCACAGAGATTTGGACGTTGTACTTGTTGATAAGGATACAATAGAAAACCCAAACCTTATTCCTGAAGGCAGATTAAGGGAACCTCTCGAAAGCCTCAACAGAGCCAATGTAATATGCCTTACCGGTGACGCTAAAATCAGCGAAGATTTTAAACAGTTTTTGAATGAAGATGCAATTATAATGAAAGTAGCTCCTGTACCCGGAAAACCATACAAACTCAATAATCCTGATATCTGTGAAGACAGAGAAATAAATTATGTAAAAAAAGGTGTTATAGCTTTTGCAGGAATTGCAAAACCAGAGAGATTTTATTCTATGTTGAAAAATTTGAGATTCAACATTGTTGATTCGGTTGATTTTGACGACCATCACAAATATAATGAAAAAGACATTAAAAAACTTATTTCTCTCGCGAAGGAAAATAATTTAGAAAGTATTGCAACAACTGAAAAAGATATGTCAAAACTGAGGAAATATCAAAATTTACTGGAAGAAGCAGGCATTAAATGCTATATTTTCCCAATAAAACTGAAAATTACTCGGGGAAAGAATCAATTTTTCAATAAAATAAATGAAATATTTTTTCCAAAAAACAGATAAAATATCATGAAAAAACTATTGCTTTTATCACTTGTACTTATTATTGCACTGTCATCCTGCTCAAAAGAACCCGAAATACAGATTGGTATATCAAGAGGAAGCGGTTCTGAAGGTTATGAACAATATGAAAAATGGATAACTCAGCACTATCCTAATGCTAATGTAGTTGATCTTTATAATCTTGAGCTTGAAGATGCCGTCAAAGTGCTGGAACAATCATCAGGCTTGATTCTATCAGGCGGACCTGACGTTCACCCGGCATATTTCGGAAAAGGTTATGATACTTTAAGATGCTCCATAGATAACTGGAGAGATACTCTCGAATTTACTCTGATACAAAAAGCAAGAAAAATGAAAATGCCTGTACTCGGTATATGCAGAGGCTTACAAATACTGAATGTAGCTTATGGCGGTTCACTTATAGTAGATATTCCGGAAGATATTGGAACAGACGTTATCCATCAGGATACAACTGCTAATGATGTAATGCACAAAATCAATATTGATAAGGATTCTTATTTATACGAAATATCAGGTACCGAATCAGGTGAAGTAAACAGTAATCATCATCAGGCTATTGATGTAATTGCAGCTAATTTAGTTGCTACTTCCACTACGGAAGATGGAATTATTGAATCGGTTGAATACAAATATCCTGATAAAAAGCCTTATTTACTTGCCGTGCAGTGGCATCCCGAAAGGCTGGAAGATAATAAATCTTTATCTTCTCCTATTGCAGAATCATTTTTAAATGCAGCTCTCGAATTTTATAAATTCTACGGCTACAAAGCAGGGCAGGTGAAGGAATAAATAACAATAACTAATTGTATAATGATAACGAAGAATTATTTTGCGAAATTAAAATAAATATAACCATAT
>CAZIXJ010000468.1:0-2737 GCA_964542835.1 uncultured Hyphomicrobiales bacterium | reverse complement strand
CGGCACAGGTGGGAATCAGATATTTTATCTTGTATGTTTGAAAGCAACTTGGTATTAATAGTTATTTTGTAGAAAATCATAAATACAATCTTTTAAAAATAATGGAAAGCTCTGATAAATATTTATTATTGCCAATATCAATTATAAAGAGATAATTATCTCTATTACAAATCAATTAATTATCGTGATTTTTAATCACTAAAAATTATTAAATCGGTACATATAAACCTCAAAATCACTTGTATATATTTACACAATAACATATGTAATAATTGTCAGGTTAATTCTTTATTCATTATTCCTTGTTTTTTCAAACTTTATATTTAAAAATTATTTTATTTGTTATTCAGACATTTTAATCTTATTTTTGTATCAGATTAATTTGTCTTTTTTAATTATTTATATTTAGAGGTTTTAATGTTTTGTTATCAATGCGAACAGTCAAAGAAAGGTAATTGCCACTCTTCCATAGGTGTATGCGGTAAAGACGAAGTTACTGCCGCTTATCAGGATGTGCTGATTTATGTAAGTAAGGGCATTTCAGTATTTGCTGATAAATTAAGAAATATGGGAATTAAGAATAAAGAATATGACATTTTCGTAATGGAAGCATTATTCACTACTGTTACTAACGTTAATTTCGACCCTGATACAATTAATCAGTTCATTAAAAAGGGCTACGAAATAAAAGAAAAAGCTAAAGCTGAATATCTGAAAGCCTGCACTTCAAAAGGAATTACACCTGAAAAAGTAAACGGACCTACGGAATTTGTATATCCTGAAAAAGAATCTCATTTGCATTTGATTTGGGATAATATTTCAATAGAAAAAAGAATGGAAAATAATTCAAAACTTATTACGGGTTTGCAGGAATTGATAATTTATGGTCTGAAAGGACTTGCATCATATGCAGACCACGCTCACATACTTAATCACGACGATGACGAAGTATATGCTATGCTTCATAAAATACTCGCATCAGCAGAAGAAGAAAAAGATGCGGGGAAACTTCTCGAAATGGCTTTGGGAACCGGAAAACTTAACTTAAAAGTAATGGAACTTCTCGATACGGCACATACATCCACCTATGGGCATCCTGTTCCTACTCCCGTAAATATTAATCCTGTAAAAGGAAATGCGATATTAATATCAGGGCATGATATGAAGGACCTTGAAGAACTTCTTAAACAAACGGAAGGCAAAGGGATAAATGTATATACTCACGGCGAGATGCTGCCTGCACACGGATACCCGAAATTGAAGAAATATTCACATCTGGCAGGAAATTACGGTGGTGCATGGCAGGACCAGCACAAAGAGTTTGACGAATTTCCCGGTGCTATCCTGATGACTACAAACTGCATTCAAAAGCCGAGACATACATATATGAACAGAATATTTACTACCGGTCTTGTGCAGTGGCCCGGAGTAAAGCATATTGATGATTTTGATTTTTCAGAAGTAATTGATGCAGCACTGAAAGAAGACGGCTTTACAGAAGATATGCCGCCAAAAACAATTCTTACCGGATTCGGACATAATGCCGTGATTAGCATTGCAGATAAAGTAGTAGAAAATGTGAAAAACGGAAGTATTAAACATTTCTATCTGGTTGGCGGTTGCGACGGTGCAAAGCCCGGCAGAAATTACTACACGGAATTTGCTCAGCAGGCACCTGACGACACTGTAATACTCACACTTGCCTGCGGTAAATTCAGGTTTAATAAAATGGATTTCGGCGATATAAACGGGATTCCTCGTTTGCTGGATATTGGGCAATGCAACGATGCATTTTCAGCAATAAAAATTGCTCTTGCCTTATCAGAAGCATTCGATACAGACGTTAATTCACTGCCTCTCTCATTCATTCTTTCATGGTACGAGCAAAAAGCAGTTGCGATATTGCTGACATTATTCCATCTCGGAATAAAAGGAATAAAATTAGGACCATCCCTTCCACAGTTCATTGAGCCGGAAGCCCTACAGATACTTGTAGATAAATTCGAAATAGCTCCAATATCCACTGTAGAAGAAGATATGGCAGAGACTTTGGGATAAATCTTTATAATTTTTGGCATTATCAAGCCCTGAGATGAAGAATCTCGGGGCTTTTGAATAATTCCCTCATTTCGAAATTCAGCTACTTCTAAAAGCGGTTGCTGAGCCTGTCGAAGTGCATTGTCCTCAGTGCTGTAAACTCTCTCCCCCAGAACATCATATATCTAGAACTATGATTTTTCAACATAATTCATAGCATTATTTGATAATTCCTCGATACTATGTTTTTCAAATAACCCTTGACGCCATTTTGTATAATCGAACTTTTCCTTGTTTATCAGCATAAAAAATCTTTCAATTTCTAATTCATCTAATTTCTCGGCAAGCGCACTAAATCCTTCCTGCTTTATATCATTATCAGTTTTCATTTTCATCCTCAATAAATTGAATAAAATTAATTGGATTCGTTATTCTAATATCTTTAATTTGATTAGATTTTTTGATTATTCCTTTATCTGTAGTAATAAAAAATTCACAATGCGACTCGATTGCACAGGCAATATGTAAAGAATCTTTCACTCCAATTCCAATTGATTTTAATTTGTTGGCATTAGAAAGAATATTCTCATTTTCAATAATATTAATAATTGATAACTCTTTCCACTTTAAAATTGCTTCTTTTCTTTCAACTGAAGGATTGGCTGAATTTTCATATTCTAATATATAAGACCAAGTTAAA
>CAZIXJ010000467.1:0-2742 GCA_964542835.1 uncultured Hyphomicrobiales bacterium | reverse complement strand
CGGCGATACTGCGAGGAAATGGTCTCTAAGCAGAGCGTATTGCATTAATTCTACTTTTTTAGGGTCAATCAACACAAATTTGAGTTCGCTCGGGTGCTTTTTATAAATCAGTGATGCTATAATAGTATTAATTCCAACACTTTTTCCTGAACCTGTCGAACCTGCAATTAAGAGGTGTGGCATTTTGGCGAGGTCAAGTGTGAATACATCGCCGTCTATCATTTTTCCCATAGCAAGTGGAAGAGCAGCCTTTGAATCGATGAATTCCGCACTGCTTGCTACATCGTAAAAAGTAACAGTGCTTGGTTTGGAGTTCGGGATTTCTATTCCTACTGTACCTTTTTCGGGAATTGGTGCAATTATTCTTATGCCTTTAGCTTTGAGTGCCATTGCGAGGTCGTCTGCAAGGCTTTCAATTTTGCTGATTTTTATTCCGGGAGCAGGTACAAATTCGTATTGAGTAACTACCGGTCCCGGAGTAACGCCTAAGTCTTCAATAAAGATTTTGAAAGTTTCAAGCTTTTCCTGAAGTATCCTTGCATTTGTTTTGAGTTCGGCTTCAGATACTTCATTTTTTACGGATTTGCCTGAAAGCAGTTCAAATCCGGGAGGAGTGTAATTTATCATTTCGTCGTGAATGTCGCTTCCGAGAGGGTTTGTAGGTTCTTTAATTTCTCTGGGCTGCTTTTTATTTAGATTAATATTCAGAGGCTTTTCATCCAAATTATCTGTTTCATCTTTATATTCCTCAATATCATTATTGTTTTCTTCATCATTTTTCTCAGGCTCATCATCAAGCTCGATTAAATTGGAAATGTTTTGATTTTCTGATGGTGGTCTGTCAGATTTTTCCTGATAATTGGTTTTGGAAACTTTGCTTGTATCATCAGTTATATCGGGTTTATCATTATTCTCAATTTCATCATCATTTGTTATATCACTTATTTCCTGTATTTCTTTTTCTTCAGTGTGGTCGATAATTTCAGTATTTTCTTCCTGATATTGTTCGGTATTTCCCATATCCTGTTTTGAAGTCAATTCATCGGGATTCTTTATTTGTTTTGGTCTTATAATCTTAATATTTGGAGATTTCTTGAGGATATGAACTTTCAGGTTGTCGTTTTCGTTTTTTTCTTCTTCATTGCTTGTATTTTCCGGCTCATTGATATTTTTTTCCTGCTTAAATTCTTTTTGTTCATCATCTTGCCCGGTACCGGAGTTTTCTTCATTCTGTTTTTTTTCTTTTTTGATATTAATTTCGTTTTTCATATCACTGATGAAGTCTTTTGAGCTGTCTTTCAGATTATTTCCAATGTTTTTGCCGATACTAAAGTATTTTCCAAACTTTATATCTGTACCGATTATCAAAGTAATTACGATACCGGCAGTAAATACAAGGAAACCTCCAAGCACTCCAATAAAGGAAGAAAATAAATCTGCAAGGAACTGCCCGATATTTCCTGAAAGTTCGTAGGGAATATCAAATATCCAGTTGATTTTATGCATTGTACCCATCAGTGATGCTAATAAAATTGCCAGAATGAAATAAACAGCAGTATTTTTTATAAGTTTTACGGTTATTTCTTTTCCCTTAAACAGGTAAAATGACCAAAGAATTATGAAATAAGGAAGTCCTACTATCCAGAATCCCACGGTTTTCCGGAAGAAAAAATCTGATATTACAGCTCCGAAGAGGCTTAGCCAGTTATGTGTAGTAGCAGCTTTAGCTTTCATTTCTTCATTGCCGAAAAAAAGTGAGATTAATTCGCCAAATGAAACTTGAGCATTTGATTGGTCTGCTTTGGAATAAGAAATAAAAGAGAAGAATAAAAGCAATGCAAAAACTATCAGAAGCACTGAAATTATTTTATATTGTTTGTCATATTTTCTTATTTTGATATTTTGTTGAGATTTACTCATAATAAAGTATCAAGCCTCAAATTTTTTGATTGAATTAGCGTGAATTACAGGTAAAACGTTGTATTTATTGAATGTAAGACATTCTTTAATATCATTTTCAAGTTTTAATTTTTTTAATTTTTTGGCATGATGAGATTTGCCGATAAATTCATTTAGATTGTTCTCATTCAGTTCAAAAAGTGATTGCGCTGCATGGGCAGTGTCAGTTATGTTAATGTCAAAATAATTTCTTGCAATTCTGTTGATGAATGAACCGGCGCATAGTGTATCTTCATAGGACATTCTTCCGTTAGTGCCGGCACAAAGGAAACAAATATCAGAATTAATATTATTATCTTTGTTAATTTGAATTGCACCTTCAAGAAAATCTATTACGGAATCGAAATTAACAAATGAACCTACTAACTTCACTTTTGCTTTTTTTGCTTTTTGGAATAGTTTTGTACCATTTGTAGTGGTAATAATTACATTTTTACCTTCTACAAATTCCTTCTGATATTCTGATGGGGAATTGCCGGCATCAAACCCCTGTGGTTTTTCGCAGTTTCTCTCACCTCCGAGAAACCTCATATCCTTATCAAGCGTACTATATATCTTTACAGCCTTTTCGAGTGATTCACTGGCAATTACTTCCTTTGCACCATTTACAAGTGCAGCGCAAATGCTTGAGCTGGCTCGGAGTACATCAATCATCACTACTATAGTGTTATCAAACTGAGTTTCAGTTTCCGGAAAGTATGGCGTTAGGAAAGCATCTAAGTTAATCATAATAATACCCTATTCATATCAAAATACATTTGATGTTTTTTTTCTCATTTTCAA
>CAZIXJ010000466.1:0-2746 GCA_964542835.1 uncultured Hyphomicrobiales bacterium | reverse complement strand
CAAGCTCATCACAGTGGACTTTTAGCTTTAGTCCGGCATCAAGCCCTGCCTGAAGTACTTGCCTTCCTTCATCAAGTGTGTAATAGCCTTTATCAATAAATGCATCGCAATATTCTGCAAGCCCTTCTTCTACTACAGCAGGTATCATTTCTTTGGTAATGATATCAATATATTTCTGTCTGTTACTTTTATATTCAGGCGGAAAGTCGTGCGCCCCCAGAAAAGTAGTGGAAATGTGCAAAGGTAATTCATCCTTCAGCTTTTTTGCAGCTCTAAGCTGATTAAGTTCGCTTTCGAGTGTTAGCCCGTATCCGCTTTTTACTTCTATTGCGGTAGTACCGTGCTTTATAGCACTTTTTGCAAGTTTTAATCCGTTATCGAAAAGCTCATCTACAGATGCAGTCCTTGTGCCTTTCATAGTGGTGAGTATTCCTCCGCCTTCTTCAGCTATCTGCTGATATGTAGTGCCTCTTAGCCTTCGGGCAAATTCACCCGAACGATTTCCTGCAAATACAATGTGTGTGTGCGAATCTACAAATCCGGGCAGTATGGTTTTTCCTTTCCCGTCAATTATTCTATCCGGTATTATCTCGCCGGAAGAAATCATTTTTTCAGCATCTTCGGATATTCCAACCCAAAGAATATTTTCATCAAACAGGATTGCTCCGTTTCTTATTTCGCCGATTTTCTGCATTTCGCTGCCGGCTTTGGATAATTTTCCGTCGTTATTTACTGTTACAAGTGAACTTATGTTTTTGATTAAAGTCTTCATACTGGTCTTATTCAATTATTTTAAAAATCAATTACATTCATTAAATATATTTATTCAAGCATCATTTCAATTTTTTCCTGTGCTTCATCCAGAGCGTCTTTTGGAGTTTCTTCCCCATATAGAACTTTTACGGTGGCAGTTTCGATAATTTTTTCCATTTCCAGCCATTTGGGATGTACCGGAGTCATTCGGGCAGATTGCAATTGCTTTCCGAACATCATACGTTTTGGATGTGATTTGTAAAAATCATCATTAAAATAGTTTTTGTCAGCAGGAAAACCCGCAGCACTTATTTTTTTGCAAAATTCGATAGCGTTTTTTCCGGTAGTCATAAACTTAATAAATTTTTCGGCTGCATCGGATTTTTGTGAATTATCAGATATTGCAAGATATTCTCCACCTGCAAAAGATATTCCGGGATTTTCTCCGAATCCCGGTACTAAAGCTACTGAATAATCAAGACCGGAATTAATATTGTTTATTTTTTCCATCAGCCACGAACCTGAATATGTATAAGCTATGTTGCCCTGAGCAAATTTATTGTCGAGATCTTTCTGAGTTTCAATATATCCCGATTGCGATAATGTTTGATACATATTGAGAGCTTCTATATTCTCTTCTGAGTTTATTACAGGATTTCCTGTTTCATCAAGTATTTCTCCATTATTTGACCAGAATAATGAAACTATTTTTTTATAAAGCCTGTGCTCATCAGAACCTGTAGCACCGTAACCGTAATAATCTTTTAATTCATTTGCTTTTTGAGCATTTTTAAGTAAAATCTCATAAGTAAGAGGCGGGGAAGTATCCGCTCCTGCCTGCTTTAATATCTCATTATTAATAAATAATACTCTCGAATCCACTACCCATGGCACGGCATAAGCTTTGCCTTCCCAATAGGACGGAGCAAGCGAATTATCCATAAATTTTTCAAAACCGATATTTTCCGTATTTATTTCCTTTAATACGCCGGCAGAAGAGAACTGAGCAACCCAGTCTGAACCGAGCTCCAGTACGTCAGGTGCAGTATTTGAATTAAAAGCTGCAAAGAGTTTCGTTTTGCCGTCATTCCAGCTTAGCTCTGTAGTTTCTACCGAAATATTGTGCTGCGATTCAAATTCTGAAATAATTGAATCAAGAACAGATTTCTGATATGGTTCGCTCCAGAAATGCCAGAATGAAATTGTTTGCTCTTCAGGGGATTGCTTTTTATCTTCGCAGGAGATTGCTATCAAAATAATAGCAGAAAAAATTGTAATAAACTTAAGATTTCTCATTTGTCTTCCGAAAATTGTGTTAAATAGAATAAAACGAAAAAAAAATCAATTATTTTTATTTATTTTTGCAAGTGTATAATAATTTTATTATTATACAGTTTAAATTATTTACATATTAATAATTTTGATTGAAATATGAAACACATTATTTACATTCTAAATATAGTACTGCTATTGAGCATTATCTCCTGCTCCTCTACAAAGGAGTATTCAAGGGACAGCTATAATTTCGCCGGCTACAGTGAAATCGAGAAAGGCGATACTGCCAGGCTCAACTGGAATATCCCTAAAAGTGAATTTATACTGATAGATGAGATAGAAGGAGAATTTAAGAGCCGGGATAGTATTTTCGTTTCTCCGGTATCTGATTTTATTTATAATTTCAAAGTAATTCAGGAAAATGACACTTCTGATTTGTCTTGGGTCGTAAAAGTAATTGATACCGTAATCAAGACCGGACCCGACACCGAATTTATGGCTGAATGGCTGCCTTCTTACACCGAATCGAATTACCTGACCGGCAGGCTGGGAAAAAGTGTAAACGCCATTCCGCAAAATATGAAAATAATGAAATATAACAATCAAATAAATAACAAAGGAAAAGTAAATCTTAATTTTATTCTTATGGATGAATTTGGCAATTTTATTCCTGATTATTTCAATAAAAACCAAAACAGTTTTAATTCCAATTCTGTAT
>CAZIXJ010000465.1:0-2750 GCA_964542835.1 uncultured Hyphomicrobiales bacterium | reverse complement strand
GAAATTACTTATCAATTAACAGCCTTACTTCTTTTTTAAGTATTGGTAAATATTTTACAATAGTACCCCACATAATTTCATCATCAATTTTATCGTAATTGTGAATTACTCTGTTTCTCATTCCAATAATTTGATGTTTTGATGAAATATTAATTTCAGGGTATGACTTCATTATATTCTTAAGGGCTTCGGCTATAATTTCGAATTCTCTTTCAATTGCTCTTCTTAGCATTTTATTATTTTGATAAACGAAAAAATCTCTTTTTTCTCCGAGGTATTCTTCAATTGATTCAATTGAAACCAAAATATCTGCCAAATATTTCTTAATCATTTTCATACAGTAATGTCTTGCTTTTATTAACAGATTCTATAAAGTATGGATTTGAAAGAGATTTTTCTGTAATCAAATCTACCTTTTTTGATAGTAATTTTTCGAGATTTTCGGCAATGCCCAAAAAGTTATCAGTATAATCAGGATAATCCATTTCATTGAAATTAATCAGGAAATCAAAATCGTTATTCTCATCTGTTTTAACAGCAGAGCCAAACAAATACAAGGAATTTACATTGTGCTTTCGGCATAATGATTTTATCTCTTTCATTTTATTCAAAATTATACTGTTCATATTCTCCTCTTACTACTAAACGAGCAAATATCAAAAATCATTTTCACAATTTAATGAATTTTGAGGAAATATGGAAGAGGGGAAATTACAATGATGTATATAATTTATCAGGATTTTGTCTGACATCAAATATGTCTGTGATGAAGAGTGTATTGTCTTTTATCAAATAAACTATTTTATAATTCATTTTAACTATATATCTGAATCCGGATTTTAATATTTTATCTTTTTTACCAATTTCAGGAAAATCGTACAAATACTTTATGTTATCAATAATCCTTTTTATCAAAGATTTGGCAACTTCAGCACCTGCTTCTAATTCATAATGATTATAGATTTCTTTTAAACTATTCCTTGCAAAATCAGTAAAAATAATTTCCATACTACCAAGTCTCAACCTCTCTTTCCAAATCTTTGATTTTTATAACATTGCCGGTTTCAATTTCTTGAATTGATCTTGAAGCTCTTGCTTTATATTCTTCTTCTGAAAATGGGTGTAGTTTTCTTTTATTCTGAATTTTACTGATTTTGATAATATTCTCAATTTCAGATAAAATCTCGCTATCGTCAATTGAGATTAAAAATTCTATAGCATTATATTTTCTTGTTTGTATATTCATATCTATCATCAATTATTTCCAAAATCTAATTAACGAGCATATATCAAAAATCATTTTCACAATTTAATGAATTTTGAGGAAATATAGAAGAGGGGAAAGTTATCTATACGAATTTTTCTTCTACTCAATACTTGTAAAAATATTGCGTCATTATTTTAATATTACTTAAAATAAAAAAAATATATGATTACAGATACTCAAAAAAGAAATCAGATAGTTAGGCGTATAAATCTAATTCCAAAAGAGAAATTGGATGAGTTGGATTATTATATTTCTAAACTTGAGCAGATTGATACAAACAGGAAAAAGAGAAAATCCTATGCCGGTATTTGGAAAGATATTGATGATTCTGTTTTTGAGGATTTTACAACCAATTTAGTAAGTAATCGCCAAAAAAACAGAAGGCGAATTGATGAATAGAGTTCTCATTGACACTGATATTCTTTCTTATTACTTCAAAGGTGATAAAGATGTAACCGAAAATTTCGATTTATACTTACAGAAAAATGAAATAATTGAAATCAGTGTTATTACTTATTATGAAATATTAGGCGGGTTATATGCAAGAGATGCTCATAATCAGCTTAACGTGTTTAAAGATTTTATTTCAGAGAATGCCGTAATTCCAATGACTGATAATTCAGCAAGTATTTCAGCAGATCTATACTCAAAACTAAGAAAATCAGGAAAAACAGTAGATGATATTGATATATTGATAGCAGGAATTGCTATAGATAATGACTTAACTTTGATAACAAATAATGAAAAACATTTTAACAGAATACCCGGCTTAAAGATAGAAAATTGGAAAAAGATGAAATGATTTAATGAATTTTGGGGAAATATCGAAAGGGGATTGCGAGTTTTTTTATGGGGATTTTTTGTTATCTTTATGTTTAATTATTTTGCAATTAATTACGAAAAGACTTATTGTTAGTTACTCTGAAATAAATTGATTGATTGATTGATTGTTCATATATTAATAGTGTATTTTTAGTAAGTAAAAAATTGAATATTTGAAATTTAACATTGACAATTAAAAAAAGGTGGTTAAATGCAAAAACAACAAGCAAAAAATAATTTAGGTCAAGCTGGTGAATATAGGGTGCTTTCAGAATTGTTGCTTAAAGGTTATAATGCAACAATCACTATGGGGAATTCAAAAGGAACTGATATTTTAGTATTTGGAGAAGAATATAAATTTATTAGATTAGAGGTTAAAATAAGTAAAAATGGTCGGAATTTTGTAACAAGCTATTTCCCGAAATATTCCTCAGCATCTTTTGCAGATCCAAATATATGGATTTTGTTTTTACCAAAAGAGGTTAATAAAATCACTGAAGATGTTTTTTATATATTATCACATTCAGAGATTAGAGAATTACAGTTAATAATGAACAAAGGAAATGAAACAAAAAGAGGTGAAGGTGTAGATAATATTACTCTAAAACTTCTTAAAGAAAAAGATGTCAAAACTAATAATTGGGCATTAGTAAAAAATACT
>CAZIXJ010000464.1:0-2771 GCA_964542835.1 uncultured Hyphomicrobiales bacterium | reverse complement strand
GAGAGTAGCTTCATTAATGCTTTTTGCTCCGAGACTGCCACCGAATACCAAAATAGTTTTTTTACCCTGCTTAAGTCCGAGTTTATGTAAAGATTTATCTTTCGGGGGCAAATCAAGTATTTCACTTCTTACCGGATTTCCGGTATAGATTAATCTTTCAGAAACATCATCTTTGAAATACGTATTGCTTTCTTCAAATGACGTAAATATATAAGTAGCTTTATTGCTGAGAGTTTTTATTGCTTTTCCGGGATTTACATTTGCTTCGAGCAAAAATAGAGGCAATTTCATATGAGCGGCAGCAAGTCCCGGAGAATAGCTGATATAAGCACCGGCACAAATCACTGCCTTTACGTCATTGGCTTTGATATATTTTTTTATTTTTCTGTATGCCGAATAAAATCTGAAAGGTAATTTTACCAATTCAAAATTAATCTTTTTGGATACCCCTCTTACATTAATAGAAAGAAAATGATGCTCAGATTCGGGAATTATTCTGCCTTCAATTTTATCGGTTCTGCCAGTAAAAGTAAAAGTAAAATCCGAATTTCGAGATTTTAATTCATTGACTACTGCAAGAGCAGGAAAAAGATGTCCGCCCGTACCTCCGGCTGCTATCAAAATATGTTGCTTTTTATCAGGCATTTATATTAACTAAAAATTCAATAATCAATTAATTAATACTACAAAAATAAAAATAAACTTTTATAATCGGTATTTATTATAAAAAAAACATAATAAGAATAAATCAAACCTTGCTGATGAATTACATTTTTTTTAATTTGCTTTATTTTCAGGAACAAATCCAAAGAAATCAAAATGAAAGTTTCAATTATATCTTTGCTTTTTTTATTAAGTGCTTATATGCTTTCAGGTGATAATTTCGATTTTAAAATAAACGGATATATTTATAATCTGCCTGTTATTCAAAAATATCCTGAAGCATATTCAGAGCTGACAAATGCAAAATCTGATGAGGATTACATCTATTCAAATATTACGAAAGTCCGAATTAGGCCATCTTTATACATTGGAAATAATACAGAAATCAATGCTCATTACGAAATCAATTCTATGATTTCAAATATATCCGTGCCTCTTTCTTTTGGTGATGATATAAGTAACAGACAGGCTGTGGATTTGAAGACTCAGCCTTTCAGCAATGATAATGTTATGATTAATCATTTTATAGACAGGCTCTATGTAAAGCAGTTTTTCGATTTCGGTGAAATAACTGCCGGCAGGCAAAGAGTATCGTGGGGAGTAGGCAGAATATGGCAGATTACCGACCTTTTTAATCCGATAAATCCTGCTAATTTCACTCAATTTGAAAAAGAAGGAGCGGATGCACTTTCAGGAAAAATTTATACAGGTAATTTTTCCGATTTGGAAATGGTGATAAATTTCAGACAGAGTTTCAATGATTATAATTACGGTTTCAGATATCGTACTAATTTCAGTGAATTTGATTTTGGTGCAATTGGAGGATATTTTGATAATCGCTATGTAACCGGATTGGAAATTGCAGGGAATTTTTTTGACGCCGGAGTAAGGTCGGAAATTTTGCTTTCTGCTGATGAATCTGATATTAAAAGCAATTATTACAAACTACTTCTTGGAATTGATTATCAGTTTACTGATAAGCTGTATGGTTTGCTGGAATATAAGCACAATGGACAGGGCACTGAATGCAAACTATGCTATGATCTGGAAAAATTATTCAAGGGAGAAATGCAGAATGCAGGACTGGATTATTTTGCTTCGCAGATTACTTATCAGTTTCACCCGTTATTATCAGGAAATTTAATGTTAATTACAAATTTAAGAGATAACAGCGGATTTTTAAGCAGCGGATTAAACTATAACATTTTTCAGAATTTCAATTTGGGTTTATCCGGAATATTTTTTTATGGAAGTGAACGCTCTGAATATTGGTATTACTCTACATCAGGATTGATTAATATTGAATGGTATTTTTGATAGTAACGTAGCTGCTCATAATTACATTTTCTTTTTTTAATCTCATACTGCAGTATGGATTATTGATTTCTCCCCATACCCAGTTTCCCCACCACATTTTTACGTAAAATACTTTTTTCCTGACACATTCAAGAACGCATATTTCATGATATGCGCAGGCATCAATTTGATTAATTGCTTCATTATATTTTAAAAATGTATCCATATTTTCGTAATTTAATCAATTTGGTGACTTTTTGTGTCGGAATCTTTATTTTGTATTTTGAAAATTAATAAATAATTAGTAAATTAATAAATTAATAAACTGATAATTGACATAGTATTTAAAAAAAAATAAATTTTAAGGGGAATAATATTATGAGAAGTAAAATAATAAGTATTTTAGTTATCTTTTTGATTGTACTATCTAGTATTATTATAATACCAAGTGATATTGTTAAATCAGAAGATGATTCTAATGTTGTTTTTTCTGATGATTTTAATGATAATAGTCTTGATACAGATAAGTGGACTATGAGTGTTAATGGGTCTAATAACGAGTTTGAAGAGATTCATGGTATTGCTAAGTTTACTTCTTATGGTCATAAATCATGGGATAATAGTCATACTATTTTGTATTCAAAAATCCTGGAGATTAATAATTGGGATAGTATAACTGTATCAGGAAAGTGGAAGTTTTCAAGTCCTAAAACAGCTGAAATGCGGGTTAGACTTTATGATGCTGATAATAAAAGTCGTTATGTGGGTGTTACTTATGCTACTTGGACTACTTATAAACATGAGCATTTAAG
>CAZIXJ010000463.1:1745-2783 GCA_964542835.1 uncultured Hyphomicrobiales bacterium | reverse complement strand
TCAGCAACCGCCTGTCGAAGTATCGGAGTTTCGCAATGAGAATTTTTTTTGTTGTGAGAAGTATGTTAATATGAATGAAAGCGAATTGGTATAAATTAATGCTTAAAATAATTTTCTCTTGATTTTTAATTAAAAATTGCATATATTTTGTTTTGAAAAAAAATCATTGAGTAAAAAAAATGGAAACATATACCGATATTAAAGGGAAAATACAAAATACTACTGCAAAGCTCTGGGAATTGATTAAAAATTCCGCAGAAAAAATCAAAGAATTAAAAGAGGAAAACAAATCGGTAACTGAGCAAAATCAGTTGCTCAAGAATGTCATTGATAAAAAGGACAATGCATCTCTGAACCTTGCTATGAAAAATTCCGAGCTAATCAATCAGATAAAAATGCTCAACTATAACCTCAATCAAAAAAACAAGCAAATATCGGTACTTAATGAAAAATTAGAGCTTGCTGAAAATGAAAATCATAAATTCCAAAATGCCGGCGATATAATCGAAGAAAAGGACAGACACATAGATGAACTAGTGCTGGAAAATAAATCTTTACTCAAAGAATTCCAAATAATGGATGAAGAAAAAAACAAAGCCGAAATAATGCTCGACCAGTATGAAAATCAAAGCAGGAATTTGTCTCAGGAATATGTAAGGTTAAAAGAAGAGTTCAGGATTTTAAATGAAAAATATCAAAATATAAATTCAAAAATTTCTAATGCAGAAACTGAAATTCTTGATTATAAAGTTTTAAAAAATGATTATGAAAAACTAAAGCAGTCATACTCAGGGCTTACAGAAAAAATTACTGAGCTGAGCGAGCTGACTAAAGACCATACTCAGCTTCGCCATAAGATGGAATCTATCCTGAAAGACAATAAAATACTGAATATCAAATTAGCAAAAACAAATGAAATAAAAGAGCAAAACGAATTTCTACGAAAAGATAACGTTAATAAAAATTTTATAATTCACGAAAAGCAAAAAGCTCTTGATTCTGAAACTCATGACGAAAAAATCCTAAAAAGATTAAGTG
>CAZIXJ010000463.1:0-1735 GCA_964542835.1 uncultured Hyphomicrobiales bacterium | reverse complement strand
ACTTGAGAATTTTAAACATCTCTATAATAAGCAACAAGATGAAATAAAAACACTTAATGTGATAATTAATAATTACAGAACCAAATTATCAGAACTTAATGAAAAACTTACAAAAGCAGAAACCGAAGTAAATGTATTTGATGCAAAATATGATATACTCAGTAAAAAATATCAGGATATACTTGCAGAGAATATTTTGTATAAAAATATTCGGGAAAAATACGAAAATGCAACAATGAGCCTTAATAAATTCAAAGAAATGTACAGCTACAAAGAGAAATTACTTGGCAGTAAAGAAATTGAAATAAATCAATTCAAAGCTGAAATTTCATCTCTTCAAAATCAGATTGTAGAAATAAACAACAAACTTTCTGCTGCAAAGGTTTCTACTGAAGATTTTCAAAAAGAAAATAAAGTGGCACATGATGAATATGACAAATCTCTCGCTAAAATTGAAGAGCTGGAGCAGACGATAGCTGAAATGAAAATTGCCAAAAACAAACTAATAAAAGACTATGAAATAAGAGGTGAGGAAATAAATACTCTGCATCTTAAAGAGACCGAACTTGAAAAGAGGCTTTCATATTATAGTGATAACGTAAAAATCCTCGATAATCAATTGAAATCTGCCGGTAATCTCAAAGAAGAAATTGATAACCTCAAAAGAGAAATACAAAATAAAAATTCTATTATCATCGACCTTAACGAAAAAAATAATTCTCTTAATAAAAAATATCACAGATTAAAAGAGCAGTCAGATATAATTCTTAATCGCGGCGAATCACTCAATCAGATGATGCAGAATGCAGGAGAAAAAATCCGTAAACATATCAAATTAAAAGAACATATTTCTGAACTCGAGAAGAATTACCAAATAATAAAAAATGACAATACCTTAAAAAATATTGAATTAGAAAAAGCAAGAGAAAAAACCGAAAATCTCGAGAACCTACTAAAAACGAGATATGAGCAAATTACGCTACTTGAAAACCAGATAAACAAAGAAATATCAACGAGAAATGAATACCGTGCAGAAAAATTAAAAATTGCAGAAAAAATTGATAATTACATTAACCATATTGATTCGCTTATGAAATAAGATTTTTGCAAAGTCATAACTCGCCATAAATGCAACTCACAGTTGCTATCTGTAGTTTTTTAAGCCGGATTGCAAATCTTTAAAACAAAGGTAATGCATATCAGTTTTTCTTTCTTTGAATAACATCCTGCATAAAGCAACAAAAATCAGCATACCTTATAAATTTTACAGATAATTAACAAAAAACATTATTTTTTTTCATAAAAATATGTTAATTTGCAAACTTATTTTTTGCAAAATTAGAAAATTAGTATTATTCATAAATTTATCTGGTTTAAAACCAATGGATATTTCAAAATTAAGAAACATAGGGATAGCCGCTCACATTGATTCCGGGAAAACTACAGTATCAGAAAGGATTTTATTCTATACCGGTAAAATCCATCAGATAGTAGAAATTAAAAGCAAAACCGGTTCAGGTCCTACTATGGACTCAATGGATCTGGAGCGTGAAAAAGGTATTACAATACAATCTGCCGCAACATTTGCAGAGTGGAAAGGACATCCACTTAATTTAATAGATACTCCCGGACACATAGACTTCACCGTAGAAGTGGAAAGAGCCCTCAGAGTGCTTGACGGCTCAGTGCTTGTACTTTGCGGAGTAGCAGGTGTTCAGTCTCAGTCCATCACTGT
>CAZIXJ010000462.1:0-2786 GCA_964542835.1 uncultured Hyphomicrobiales bacterium | reverse complement strand
TTGAGCCGGAACTTATTAATATGCATATGTCAAAATATCTTAAAGAATTTAATCTTAGCCCCGAAGAATTTATAAAGAATAACTCATTAAAAGGGACTAATAAACTTATGATGACTGTGCTTGCTATCAAATCTTCATCAAAAACAAATGCGGTCAGCAAATTACACTCCGAAACAGCACAGGATATGTGGAAAGATATTGCAGACAAACCAATTTTACCCATTACAAATGGTATTCATATCAGCACATGGATGAATTCAATCTTAAGAAATGAACTTGAATCGCAAAATGGAAATAATTTTTTGGAAAAAATTGATAAATTGCCAAATGAAAAAATACTTGAAATAAGAAATACAATGAAAATTCAGATGCTTGAATATATAAACACAAGGTATCATTTGAAAATCCCTTTAAATAACAGAATAGTAATAGGATTTGCAAGGAGATTTGCTCCTTACAAAAGAGCAGATTTACTATTTTTGGAAATGCACAGAATAAAAAGAATTTTTAAAGAAAATAATCTGCTGATGTTCATTGCAGGCAAAGCCCATCCGAATGATACAGATGGCAAAGCTATTATTAATCGAATTTTGAATGAAATTGATAAACATAATCTCAATAATCATATCATATTCCTTAATAATTACGATATTGAACTTGCAAAAAGGCTAACTTCAGGTTGCGACCTCTGGCTAAATACTCCGCTAAAACCAATGGAAGCAAGCGGCACGAGCGGCATGAAATCCGCCCTGAACGGCGGACTTAATCTTAGCATAGCTGATGGCTGGTGGGCTGAAGCCTACGATGGTAAAAACGGATTCAAAATCAATGAATTAAATGCTCCTTTGAATATCAAAAATATTGCAGAAAATAATTTCCTGCTTAATACTCTTGAATATGAAGCAATACCTGTTTTACAAAACAATACTAATCAAAATTATGAACTTTTTGATTACATTAGAAACTCTATGAAAACAATTCACGTACGCTTTTCAGCAGAAAGAATGCTCAATGATTATATGAAACTCTACAACAGATAAAGACTCAGACAATGGTAGAAAAACTGAAATATGAAAATAAACCTGTTTCATGGTATTATTCAATACCGATAACAAGACAGAGAAAAGATTCAGGAATGAATGTCTGATACCAAAACATCATCAATATAAGCAGTATATTGCGGGTAAAACAGTAGTCCTCGACTGTATATTTTCAGGCGAGGAGGACTTGAAATACCGTTTTTTTAATCATATTCCTGAAAGCGGTTAGGTATTAAAAAATTTATAATCTGCTCAAATATCACTTTTCCTTAAAAAATACATTAAACCAATTATCAAAAATGAAGTCTCATAATTATAAAGAATGATTTGTAAAATTTTTGGAGTTAATTAAAATGAAAAAACTAATTTTGTCAATAGCAGCTATTTCAATAGCAGCATTTGGATTTCTTTATGCAGTGGATAAAACCGAGCGTCAGGAAGTAATGCAAAGTCTGGGAGATGAATTAAGAGCATATGCTGAAGAAAACGTACATCCTCAGATGCAGGAATGGAAAGACGAAATTGACAGTAAAATAAGTACAGAAGACCTTGAAAAATTAAATACTCTGCGTGCCGATGCAGAAAAATTCCGTGATGATATGAAAGATAAAAGACAGGAAATGAGAGGCATGAGAGGCAACGGTATGAGAGGTAACGGTATGAAAGGTAAAAACGGTAAAGGAAATAAAGGAAATAAAGGAAACATGGGCAATAATCAAAATGGTGAATGTGCAAATATGAAAAATCACAAAGCCCAATATACCGATGAATTAAACTCAATTATCGAAAATTATCCTGAATTTTTTGAAGAGCTTTTCGCAGAAGTAGATGAAACGAGAGCTATATGGAAAGATGATATGAAAGAAATCAGAGATAACTGGTTTGAAGAAAACGAAGACTTTTTGAATGAAAATATGAAAAACGGCAAAAGAAACAAAAGAATGTTAGAAAACAGAATGGAAAACAGATTCTCTACACCACAGCATATACTGCTATGGAATGGTGTACCTGTAAGAAAACCTTCATTCAGAGGTGATTACAATAATTCTCAAAGAATAGAAACATATAATTCGCCAAATCCATTCAGCACATCTACTACTATCACCTATATTATTGAAAATGCAGGCAATTACAAAATTGAAATAATCAATGCTTCCGGTAATGTAATAGAAACACTTCATAATGGCAATCTGAGTGAAGGTGAAAACAACTTTACTTTTACAGCGAATAATTTGGAGCCGGGTGTTTATTTCTACAAAATTACAGGTGAAACCATTGAACAGACAAATAAAATGATAATTTCAAAATAACGCATCATATATTATCCTTAATATTATGAGGAAGGGCTGCTCTTTTGAGTAGCCCTTTTTTTAATAAAAAAAATCAATTATCAGATTTTTCAATATCCATTAATTTACCGTCATTTAATTTATTTAGCTCACCTTCTTCCATTACATCCAAAGTAAGAGATTTTTCTTCATCATCATTAGCGAGTTCGGTTTTTGCAATTTCATCAATTTCTCTCAATTTAGGAAGTTCGGAAATAGATTTTATCCCGAACGAACGCAAAAACTCACCTGTAGTAGCATAAAGTAATGGCTTGCCAAGCGCTTTACTTCTGCCGGCTATTTTTACAAATCCTTTGTCAATCAATGAATTAACTATTTCATTTGAGTTTACGCCTCTAATTTGCTCGATTTCAGGTTTTGAAATAGGTTGCTTATAGGCTATAATAGATAATGCTTC
>CAZIXJ010000461.1:0-2796 GCA_964542835.1 uncultured Hyphomicrobiales bacterium | reverse complement strand
CTAAAAATGATGATTTTGGCATAAATAAAATGATAAAAGTAAGCGCCGGAGTTAATACTGCAAAATTGATAAAAGAGTATCCACAAGGAAACAATCTGGATGCATCATTATTTGTACCCATTGGTGAAGATTCTTTGGGGCTAAGGGGTAATAAGTACAATGAAGCAATTATTGACTTAAATGCAATGAATTTTAGCAGCAATAATAAACTTGAATTATCATTACGTTCTGTATATCCTCATCCTGAAGCAAGTATTGGTGCAAAAATGCTTTCAAAATACTGGAGCATATCTACTGAAAATATTGATGATAATGGCGGGACTGTAGATTTAACATTAAAATATAACAATTCTGAAATTAATGGGAATATTCTAAACTTTTTACCTTCTTTATACAGAAGGGCAGATGTAACACCTGAGGATCCCGGTTGGTCATTCAAATTATTCGGAGCATCCTTACTTGAAATTGATACATCAAATAAATTAATTAGAATAGAAGATGCATCTACTTTACCTAATCATGACTGGACTGCCGCCTCTCCGGAATCGTTCATAAACGGGAGAACATACTGGAGTATTTCCGATGGTAACTGGAGCGACCCTAATACATGGACTAATTATGATAATTTAGGTTCTCCTCACACAAGTTCTATTCCTGCTCTCAATTCACCGGGATATTTTGAAAATGATACTGTGTTTATTAGTTCCAACCACGTAGTTACAATGGATGAAACTCCTCAAAATGCTATTGATTCTTTGGGTATTGGTGCTACCGGAACATCAAACAATCCTGAATTGGCATTTTTAAATCAGTCCACAGATAGAAATTCCTTGTCTGTTGTAAATTCGGTTTTGGTGGAGAATAACGGATTGATTTCAAAAGATGCAAAACAGGGAGGGGCAGGAATAAGTATTGATACTTTGTATATTGGAAAAGATCTGATTAACAATTCATCCGGAGCTAATACAGGATTTGATTTATTGCAGAATGTTGATGAGCATGTTAGAATTGTCTTCTATTCTGATTTAGATTCTGATGTAACAGGTGAAGGTAATTATGAATCTTTAGGTACTATTGAGGTTCTAAAAGCCGATTCAATATATTCATTTTTTAACAAATCCCAAAGTTTTTCATCAGCTGTTACAGATGCCGTTGTATCTGACCCTGACATAGGATTTTTCTTAAATGCAGGATTATATTATCATGAGAATGCAGCTGATATTACCTTGTCTGCCGATGGAGATGGAGACCTGTTTTTAGGTGCATTAGTAGGTATTATTGTAAATGATGGAAAAGTTATATTTGAGGACGGTTTGGTTTGTGGCAAAAATGCTTCGGTTATATTAGATGGTGGTGATCTTGCTGTAGGTAATGATAAAGATGAAAACTTTGCTTACGAATCAATTACAATAATTGATATAGCTAATGACAGTAGATTGGAAGTTTCCGGTACTTTAAGCAGAAGATTTCTTACTTCTGCAGTTGATTTCAGGATAAGAGATGATGCTGTAATAGAAGTAATGAAAGAAGGTGCAACTACAATTTCTACTGAAAGAAGAGGAGGTTTTGATTTTGGCGAATCCAATTCAATCTTTACAATGACAGGAGGAACTGTAAAAGTACTGAAATCAATGGATGAGAGTATTGCCGGTGAAAAAGATCCTGATTATATAGTTAGTTCATCTAATTATACAGTATCAGGTGGAACGGTGCAGATTGGAGATGTAGATTCTTCTTATACCGGAGAAGCATATAATATCATAAGTACAACGCCATTCTGGAATTTGAATATTGATAATTCTTATGGAAAAGATTTAACTCTTGGCAGTAATATAATCACTATTCAGAATGATTTAGTTGTTGGTGATAACTCAAGTGTTTCTCAAAATGGTCAAAATGTAGTTTTAGGAGGGGATTTTACTCTCAAAGGTACGTGGAAAACAGGCACTTCAGGTTCGAGAAGATTTACTTTTAACGGAGACAGCACAAATAATAATTTGGAACAATCATTAAAAATTAAAGATAATTCTTCAGGGGACCCATTTTTTAATATTGTAATATCAAAGCCTGATAGCGGCTCAGTTATTTTATCTACTGATCCACTATATCCTGCATCTGACTTAGTGTTAGAAAATACTCTCGAATTCTCGTCCGGAAACAAAGGCTTAATTATAGCAGACACAACTGAAGGAAAGTTTGTTCAGATTGGCAACGATGATTCAGATTTGGCATCAATTCAAAGATTCGGTAACGGACACATAGCGGGTGAATTAAGAAGATGGATTTCTGATGGTGAATCAATAACTGAATTCCCTGTTGGTACGGAAGAGGATTATACACCGGTAGAATTTGAAGTGTTATCCGGTACCGGTACACCCGGGTTACTCGGAGTAACTGCATACGGTGAAGTACATCCTGATTTATCAAATAATTCATTATATGAAAATGCTACTGATATTGAAAGGTACTGGAGAATTGTCCCTGCAGGCTCTACTCCTTTTGCTCTCGGTACAAACAGAGAATACAAAATTACAACAAACTTTATTCCCGGTTTAGTTTCTGATGGTGGAGATGTAAAGCCTGATGCTAACTTTGGGGTATTTGAGCATTTTAGAAGAACTGATGAGTGGCCTAATGCAGGTTCATGGAGTAATGTTAATGCTATAAGCAGAAATTCTTCTGCCATAAAATCCGGAAATATGGATGAATTCGGTGATTATATGATAGCCGAACCTGCAGGATTAACTTATTATTCAAGACAAAACGGCAACTGGAACAGCCCGGCTACATGGTCTA
>CAZIXJ010000460.1:0-2797 GCA_964542835.1 uncultured Hyphomicrobiales bacterium | reverse complement strand
TTCATATTTGAATCCTTTAATATAGCGGGTTGCTTCGGCAGCCCGCTTTTTTTTTTATTTTTTCAGCATAAATACAAATGGAATCGAAACAAGTGACATAAATAATGCTATATAATATGCATTTTTCAGCTCGATGAAATCACCTAAGAAACCAAACAATAGAGCTATACCCGAACTGATTACAAAATTAAGAGTCATATAAATACTATTGGCTGATGCAGGGTATGCCTTGCCATAATCCTGAACAAGTGCCAGATTGACTGGTGTCATCGCAAATAGTAAAAAACCTACGGGAATCAGCATAAAAAATGTAAAATATCCCGATGAAATTATAAATAAAAATACGAGCATTGGCAAAAAGAAAGTAATAATATGCAAAAGCTGTTTTCTGCCGAATCTGTCAGACAAAATCCCTGAAGAAAATGCTCCTGCTGCTCCTGCCAGTTGTAATACAGATAATGCAATACCGCCTTCTTCTTTGGAAAATCCTTTGGTAATCATAAATAAAGGCATAAATGAAATCATTGCTGCATTAATGAAAGACCTTCCCAATATCATTCCACCGATAATAAGAAAAATTCTTTTCATATTTTTCCACGAATCAGTAATGGTGGCAAATGGATTCTTTTTATCGCTGAAATCTTTTTTTACAGAAGTATCTTTGAATTTAATAAATACAAATATTGAGGATAAAATACCAAGCACCATCATAAAATATGAGTTCTCGTATCCGATATAATCTATTGTAAAAAGTAGCATCAGAGGTCCGAGAGTTCTGGCAAGCTCACCGCCAAGCATAAAGAAACTCATACCAGTACCGATTTTGTCTCCTGCAGCGTGCCGCATAAGTACGGGAGCCGGCACGTGATATGCTGCGGAACTCATCCCGACAATAAACAGAATAATACATAATCCGATATAAGAATCAATTACAGGAACAAAACTCATAAGCACGGCAGTAACAGCCGGAGCTGCAATTACGAAATATCTTGTACTTATTCTGTCTGCAATAATTCCGATAAAAATGTTCAATAGTGATGGAGCTCTGAGCAAAAAGTACAATATTCCCGTCATTCCATAAGTAATACCTGACTTTTCTATAATAAAGGGCATAAGTGCAGGCAGAAAAGCCGGGTACAAATCATGGGTTAAATGGCTTAAAGTAATTACAAGTACGCCTGATAAATTAAATTTTTTCTTGCTCATAACATTTTTTTATTTTTGAATTAAAAACTGTAATCTGTAAATAATCCCAGTGGCACTGATTCGCAGGGAGCTCCTCTGTACAATCTGAAATTACCGCTGTTTATATCAAAATATGCAGTACCGAGAGTTTGACTGCGAGAATCTTCATCAGATACTTTGCAAGGGCAATATGGAGCGTTTTTTCTTGAGGAAAGCCATTCCAGAAATACTTCCGGACTTTCAACGGGATATTCCTGATTATTCTTTAATTCTGTAAGAGTAGCCATTCTCTTTGCTGAATCTCTATCTCTGTAGTCAGTATCCTGATGTATATAGTCTCTTGTTTTTTCTCCTATTGTATGATTTGTATGAAGATAAGGCATATCGGCAATTTTGATTTTTTCAAAAGTAGCTTTATCGGAATCAGGATTTTTATAATTTCCCGGCAGTGTTTCTGCAGAAACATACTCACCGCTTGAAACAGATGCAATATTATGGTGCCATGGAAATGCCCTCGGTTCGTAAGTGGCTATCTGCAGAGCTTCATTTATAGATTTTGCTTCCAGTATAGCCCTGCCTGTAAAATATCGAGGCACGCCTTCTTCCGGCTTTTTACATCCGATAAAGTTACAGGTATGAATTATACCTTCACTATTGATTGTAGGTCCAACTCCCGGGATAATGCCGGGATATACAAATGAATAAAAACTAACTCCCGAAGGATTATTCGCTTTTAATACATACATTTCATTTTTGTAAGCCTTATCCCCGTCTTCATTATGAAAAAGCCAGTTGTTCGATTCATTTTTATAGTAAATTGTAGAGCAGCCCGGTGGAACGTCGCAGGCTCCGGGATTTTCGAGTGCCAGAGCAAACAATTCGGAGCGAATACTCATATTCCAGATAGTATTGAAGTGAATACCGGCACCTTGAGCCAGACCGTTTAGCTCATCTGCCAGATGAGGAAAAGCCATTTTCAGTGACCGGTAAAGTTTTTCTGAGTATCTTTTGCCTGATTGCGATTCTGAAATAGTTTTTAATTTCTCAAAAGATTTTTGATTATCTGAAATGGTTCGAAGTATATTACTGCGAAACGCCTTGCCTATTAGTCTGCCAATCTCGAAGTATGAACCTGATACTTCAAAAAATTCAAAACTCTTTGCCGTAGCGGGAAGATATTTAACGTCCTGTCTATTGGTATTGCAGGCAATATGAAAAACCAAAGGAGCCGTCAGTGCGGTTTTTAGGAAGTCTCGTCTTTTCATAATTAGAAACCAAATTAATACATAAACACATATATTTTGAAAAATGCATCTGAATAAATATTAGTTTCGCTACTCACTACTTAATTCTTATTATTGCACAAACTAATATATTGATGCAAATAGAAAAATCAGTTAAATATAAAAAAAATATCGTTAATAGAATAATTTTTTTTAATTTTTACTTTTTCGGAAGTAGGAGAAAGCAAATGTCAGTTCTTCAAAATTTATGTGATGCTCATAATCATCTATTTATACTAAGTTGCTTTCAATCGTATAATATATTTCATAAGAACTATATGTTTTCTCATTGCGAAACTCCGATACTTCGACTAAGCTCAGCACAGGTT
>CAZIXJ010000459.1:0-2798 GCA_964542835.1 uncultured Hyphomicrobiales bacterium | reverse complement strand
CAGGAGTAATTGTAAAACTTTTAAAATAATCAATATCATATCCTGCACCAATAGTAATTCCTGCAAATACAGAAGCAGCATCAGGAATATCTCCCGAAAATTCATTTGCTGTTTTAGAACCGTTCTCAAATACAATATCAGCAGGATTCAAAATAGTAGTATATTGTGTATAAGCAGTATTTAAAGGTATGCCAATGAAAACACCTGTTTTTACTGATAATGGCAGATTTTTAATAAAATAAGTTTTTAGAGAGTGTTCAGTAATAACAGCACTCAGTTTTGGCTCTATTACGTAATCAGCTATAATACTTTCATAATCATCTACCCCAATATCATATCCGAGCAGGTCTTCATTGCTGAAATCGGCACTTAATCCGGTATATAATAATTCAAAGCTGTATTTAGTGTCAAATCCAAATAAATCTTTTGATATATCATACTCACCGCCAATCATTGCAGAAAAATCAAATCCGGCAGCTCCTGAAAATCCTGAATGCTGCATCGGACTTATACTGAATGACTGAAAATCGGCATTGTATAAATTTATATTACCATAAATTCCACCTTTAATGGAATAAGCAGTTTTTTTGTCTTCTGCATTTAAGTTTGCTGTTAAAACAATGAAAATTAAAACAAAAATTGATTTATTCACTTATCACCCGTTATCTTGATATTATTATCACTTTGTTTGAAAATTCTCCGGCAGCTTTGATAAATAAATTGTAATTGCCTGCTGGTAACATATTTACATTGAGACTAATTTCATTTGTTCCTTTGCTTACATTAATTTCATCTGTTTTCATAACGACCTGTCCGGCTGCATTTGTAATTTCAATAACTGCCAAAGTATTCTTTTCAGAATTAAACTCAACGGTAAATATATCATTGGCAGGATTAGGAGAAATCGAGCCTATTTCAATAGTCTGCCCTGTTTTCATTACTCTTGTAATATTCTCATCATCAATTATCAGTTTACCGCTTTCATATGTATTACTAATGGTAGAACCCCAGACATCAATTTTAGGAATTATTACAAAATCATCCTCAAGAATATCAGTAAGCCCCGGCTTGCCTTCGATTACAGCTACTGTACCTTCATCAGGAAATTCTCCTGTTACTCTGATACCGATAATTCTGTTATCATCAATTACTTCATTTTTGTATATTTCAGCTTCTCCGAATTCAGACTCTACATCCGTAGGAAAGAATAATTTGTAATATATACTGAATTCACCTTCAAATCTTCTTTCTCCATTATAATCACCATTATCAGTATTAGTAAAAATCACAGGTATTTCTGCATCTTCTGTAGGTGTAACTGTTACTTCAGGAATTGATAAATAAGAAGTACCTTCATATTTTCCAAGTATAATCCCTTTTTGCTGAATACATGGGTCTGCATCAACAAGAAGATTAATATCGTTATCAGTATCTGCAATATTTTGTATTCTTAGCGATATGGATTCGCCGGGTTCAATATTTATCGGGAAGTTCTCATTTACGATGTAAAATCCCTGAGGTTCGGTAAATGCATTCAGCAGAGAAACTTCTACATCACCGCTGTTGGTAATCTCAATTTCTCTTTCGGGAATTTCAGGAATGAAGAGCAGTTTATTATGGCTATAATCAAGGCTGGCTCCTATTCCTTCACCTTTCAGAGTAAATTCTCCTTTCAGCTCCTGCTGGTCAGCATAAAACACTTCAATTTTTCTTTCATAGGTTCTAATTTCCTGTGGTCTGAATTCTGCTTTGAAATAATATGAGCCACCGGGCGGAATAATGCTGTCATTCGGGAAAATCAAAACAAAAGGCGATTGCCCTTCTGTAATTCTTAAACTGTTTATTTTCAGTGGTACGGGGTCTTCATTGATAAGCATTTCAAGATTGCCGCTCTCTTTTAATTCTCCTACGCAGACTTCACCGAAATCATAAGGGTTATTTACATATGTAATATTTCTCGGATATCCTTCTGATTTTACGCCTACTTTCAGTTCATATATACATGTAGAAAAAATTACGGAATCAATCAATTCACCTGTTTCGAGAGGTTTAAAAATCAAAGTAAAAGTGGCGCTTTCGCCCGGATATATTGTATCTTTTTCCCAATCTTCTACCCGGAAATTAATTCCCTGCTGCATTTTAATATCAGAGATATTAATAAATCTTTCGCCTGTATTTGTAATATTTATAATTAAATGTTCTGTTTCATGCCCGAGATAATCACCTTCTATCTGAACAGTATTATCCGATAGTTCGGGTTTTACTATTCTGAATGTATTATCAGACCTGTCATATTCCGGGTAAGTAAAAGTTCTGTAGTAAATATTATCTGAGGAAGATGTAGCAAGTGTAAGTAAAGATTTCCCTGTTGGTGATAATATCATTTTATGAAGTTCAGAAGCATGAGCAGGTATTTCTACCCTGCTGTCAGATGAAGTCATATCATACAGAACTACCTGAGGCTGATTAACAGAGCCTATACCAAGAATATTTGATGTTGAATTAAACCCTAATCCCACTACTTCAGAGGCAGCAGGCGTAAATTGTCTTGCCAGTATTTCAGAATCATTATCTACTAAGTATGAGCTGTATTTCATACCATTTGTAACCTGATGCTCAGAAATTGCAGTAAATAATCCGTTTGGAGAAATCTGAGCTTTCATAATCCAACGAATATCGGGATATTTAATAGATTTATTAAATACAAAACCTGCTCCGGCATCATAATATCTAATTTCATTATTAAAAAGCAGTATTGCAAGTTCGTTATTATTGCTTATTGATATATCTCTAATCGG
>CAZIXJ010000458.1:0-2800 GCA_964542835.1 uncultured Hyphomicrobiales bacterium | reverse complement strand
CACATGCAAGTAGTGCCGAAAGAAATACTGCAAACTCATCAAACAACTTCAAGTGAGATTTACATTATTCAAAAGGAGCTTCGGGGCGGTTCGGTACTATAAAGATGTATTTGCGAAAGTAGTCGGTTTTTCCTGAAATTATGTTGTTTGGGCTTTGGGAGGAAAGAAATAATAAATAAAACTTTTAAAAATAAAATTTTGGATTTTAATATGAAATATTTAAAAATAACAATAGCGACATTAATTTTTTTAATGTCATTTGCAATGCATAGCAATGAAGCAGAGGCGCAATGCCCTACTGGCTTTTATAATACAACTGTTAATATGGTTGCCGGTGATTGTACTTATGAAGTTGAGTTGTGTGTCTATTGTGGTGATCCAACACCATCAGGACACCAATATGGAGAAGCCCATATTTTAGGTATAACAAGAATTCCAACTACCCCTGAGTGTAACCCACTAACATTTCAACAAGTATTAGACCAAATATATTCACAAATAAGTACTTATAATTTTATTGATTTGTACTTATGTCCGGATTTTGGAACTCCAGAATTATGTCCTAATGACGACAATGAATTTACAGTTTATGAGTATCCATGCTGGAAAAAGGGTAAATATCTGTTTAATGGAGTAGAAACCATTGGCTATACTCCATGTTCTTGGGATGAGTTTTGTATTATAACATACGCATATTGTTTGGATCCACAAACCGGTACAATTAAAAGAATAGAAAAAAGTACAACACCACCTACCAGTATTTCATGTACTCTTGAAGGATACGAAGTGCCTGATCCTGAAAATCTATATGAAGAAAGTGATTGTTTTATTTATCATACATCATGTGAATAATTGCTATCATCCCTACTAATATTCTATTTGTAGGGATGATTATAATATTATCAAAAGGATAAAATCAACATGAAAAAGCTTATATTAATTTTAATAATTATATCGTTTAAATTTTCATATTCTCAGTGGAAACCTGTAGAAGGTTTATTTGGAGGTCCTGTAAATAGTATGGTGTCAGTAAATGACACTATATTTATTTCTTCTAAGTATCAGGTGTACAATTCTATTGATTATGGTAAGACATGGACGTCGTCAAGGTTTAATTTTCAAATGGAATATTATCTCAAAAATATAACATATTTTAAAGATGGTATATATGTAACTTCTTTGTATGATGGTATATATGTATCCAAAGACTTGGGAAACAGTTGGAAGACTATAAATGATAATGTTTTTTCAAAATCAAATATGTTAGATTTGGCATCAAATCAAAAATACATTTTTTTGTCAACAAACAACAATATTTATAGAAGTAGTGATGGTGAGAATTGGGAAATATCAGATACAAATTCATCGAGTTCTATTGGTGTTTTTGGGAATAAAATTGCTTCTCAACATGCTTCACAAAAAATATTATTATCATTGGACAATGGTGGTTCTTGGAAAGATATCAGTCCTGCAAAAATTGGAAAAGTTACATCAAGAGATATTGCTATTAATGACAAATATATTTTTTCATCATATAATTCCGGATTATACAGGTCATCAAATAATGGTGAGTCATGGCAAATTATTATTTATTCTGATATTAGAAAGATTTATACATCAGAGAATATTGTGATTTTTACTGATGATAAATCAATTTACTTTTCAGAAGATTATGGTGAGTCATGGACACAAAAAATTGTAAATTTGAATCAAGAAAATATTTATACAATCTTTTTTCATAATGATAAGTTATTCTTATCCACAGAAAAAGATTTATACAAGTCTAACGATAAAGGAAGTACATGGGAAATATGTAATAATGGAATTAATAGTATTTATTATTTAGATTTCTTAAATTATGGCAATCATATATTAACAACTTCAGATAAAATGGGAATTTGCGAGATTGAAACACAAGGCAATTCAATAAAACAAAAATATTTTAAAGAAGAAAGTTTTAACAAAATTTATAAAAATGGTAGTGTTTATATTGTTTTATATCTTGGTCATGGTGGGTTGGAATTGTCAACTGATTCAGGAATATCATGGTTCCATCCTGATACTTCAAATGGTTTTACTGAACGTATGGTCAGAAAAGCAACTTTTTTTTATAATTCAATTATAGCAGCAACAATTGATGGAACTTTTATCACTAAAGATTCAGGTAAAGTATGGGAAAGAATCAAGCCGGAATACGTTAATACACCACAAAAAGACACATTAAATTTAGATAAATTTGTCAACTCTTTTTGTGTAATTAAAGACAAAATATTTATCGGAACTATTAATAGAGGACTATATTATTCAGATTTAAATAATTTATCCGATTGGATAAGATTAGATACAAAAAATTATGATATTGATATTGCAAATATAATAGATATAAAATACTACAAGAATAGAATTTATCTTAATTGTTATGATTATATTTATGTGTCTGATGATGAAGGAAAAACCTGGGACAAAATTTTCTCTGATTTCGAAGATATTCAATACCACTCAATTGCTTTTCACAATGATTATACAATAATATCTTCTTCATCAGGAGTATATTTTTCTTACGATAATGAGTCTTTATTCGAGGTAAATGACGGATTAAATGCATCATATGTGAATGATATTATTATAAATAATAATAAAGTATATGCTGCTACTGCATCCGGTATATTTTATCGTGATATTGATGAATTAATCCTATCTACTGTCGAAGTCACCGAAACCCAAAACTATCTCTACACTTATCCGCCGTATCCTCAGCCTGCAAGTACTGAAGTGCGTTCACTTGTTTATTGGGATACAT
>CAZIXJ010000457.1:0-2808 GCA_964542835.1 uncultured Hyphomicrobiales bacterium | reverse complement strand
AATTTCAGAACTGACAACAAAAAAAATGTAGAACTTGAATCTGTTAAGGATAATATAATTGACAATCTTGAACCATACAGGGATTTATTTAACAAAGAATTAAAAATTGAATTTTATAAAGAAGTAAACAGACTTAGCGATTTTCAGAGAGAAATAATTATATTCAGAAAATTAGGATTCAAATTCTCAGAAATCGCAGAAATTTTCAATGTTGGTGAAGATTCTCTTAGACAGAGAATGGCATCAGCAAGGAAAAAAATTCTAAGTAATAATGATATTAGAGAAATTATTGGTATATTGGGGGAGAGATGTTAGATAAATTAAATATAGAATTTGAAGAATTGATGAAGAGGCATCGTCGGAGACTGTTGCTAAATAAATCTATTCATCCCGAGTTTAGCCTCATAAGTAACAATGAAGCAGAAAAAGCCATTGCAGAATTGAACCAAACAAAAACTGATGATGAGCTTAACAAGAGCTTTAATAATTATAGAAATTTTAAAAGAAAAACATTTGAAAATTCTAATGCAGTTGAAGGTAAAAAGCATATTAAGAAACCGGGATTCTTTTATCTAAAAATAGCGGCTTCTTTGCTATTTATTATTCTTGCCACATATTCTGTTTATTTTATTGCTTTTGAATTTGAATTCAACAAACAAAAGATTGCACAAAAGGAAATCCCGGCTATTTCTGACAGCACGGAAATTGTATCAGAGATTACTTCTGCTAAGCAGGATACTATAATTATTGAAAGAAAATTGTCAGTCCCTCGACAAGTATTTAAAATGCCGGAAACATTCGGTTTTTCAGGCAATAAAATTGATACAGTACAGGTTGATATAAATTATATTAATAATTATTTGAATAGAGAATATCCGGAATTAAACTTCAAAATAAAGAATAATTCTCGCAAATTTCTAATGCTAATTTTGATTATTATTTTAGAATAGTTGAGGATAATTCTGAATACATTTTAAGAATAATATCCATCAATAATCAAGATAAAATCATGCTGAAGAATATTCTTGATGATTTTTCAATAAGTATAGATACTATTCAGGAATAAGATATTATGGGAATTTCATTAAAAATAATTTTATTTTTTGCATTGCTTTCAACAACGTTGGCAGATAACGAAGATTCTGAAAACATCCATAAAATAGCCGGTAAAATATGGGCTACAGTCGGAGTTGCTTATCCAAAGCCGGAGATTGTAATTAATGAAACATCAATTAATCCGGACTCAGCGCATACAATGGCGGCATTCAACCCTTCAAACAACAAGATATTTATTGGTACGGATTTTTACAGATATTGTATGCAATATGGAGAAGAAGCCTTTGCCATAGTGCTTGCTCACGAAATTGGTCATTACTTCAATGCACACAAATCATTTGTTAGTCTGAGCGGATATATAATGTCCGAAAAAGAAAATGAGTTTATCGAAACACATTATCCCGAAGGTGATTTCAGCAAGTTCAAAGAACTGGAAACTCAGGCAGATTTATTCGCTGCATTCCACTGCTACTCCGCAGGATATGATATTAGAGAAAAATGGTCTCTGATACTGGATAGTTTGGATAATATCATAAAAACCTCTGAAGATACTTACCTTCCACTTGAAGAAAGAAAACAGATTGCAAATTACGCATTCGGTAAAATTCAAAAAATTCATCCCCTTTATGAAGCAGCAAAAACGATGCTTATTACCGGGAATTTCGAAAAAGCTGCCG
Source organism: uncultured Hyphomicrobiales bacterium (assembly GCA_964542835.1). Classification (GTDB taxonomy): domain Bacteria; phylum Bacteroidota; class Ignavibacteria; order Kapaibacteriales; family UBA2268; genus CAZIXJ01. The sequence continues at coordinate 1,075 of CAZIXJ010000457.1, read as the reverse complement.
AATACTTCGATTATATTTCAGAAAATGCTCTGTCAGGATGGGATATTATCGCCAATGCCGGAATAGCTTATGCATTTGCGGCTTTGGAAAATACTAATCAAAACGACAGTCTTTTGTTGCCGTTTCTTATTTATGACAATATGATATTGCATGAAAGCACAGCTCAAAGGAACACTACAAAACAAAAATCAAAGGATTACTATGAAAATATGTACAACAAAAGTCTTCTCAGATTTTCTCATCTGATTAACATTATGCCTGATTTCTCTGCATCATACTTCGCTGTGGCTGCACTCAATTATTACACCGGAAATACCAGAATTGCCAGAAATTATGCTATAAAGGCGGAAGAAGTTGCAAAAAGTAAATATGAAGCAGAGCTGGCACAAATACTTAAAGCAATTATTTTTTCAAAAAACAACAAGAAAATTGCATTGAAGGAACTTCAGCAGATAAAGAACAACCCAATTGCTGAATATAATATAGCAGTCTTAAAAAATAAGGGGATAGTTAATAATCCGGCTATACCGCCAATAAGAGCCAATGAAAATATTAATGGTATTGATATTACCAACTATAAATTTTATTCGGATAAATTTTATTCGGATACTGCAAATTATGAAGAATTAAATGATTTATCTGTCATAAATCTTAAAGAAGAATTTTTTTCAGGGCAAATAATAAAAGACTCAGAAAATGAAATATTTATTATCGGAACTCAACCCTCATATACCAAATCTACTCTAAGAGGCGTAAAAATTAATGATAATGTTGAAAAAATATTTAGCATTTATGGGAAGGCTGATAGAATACTCTATTCACAAAATGAAAAATACTTTATATATCACAATTCAAATATTATTTTCATCTCAAGAAATAAATTAATTAAATCATGGATGATTTTTAGTAATACAGTTAATTACAAATAATAATAATTTATTATGATTTTTTTAATATAGTTATTTTTGAAAAACATATTCACTTTTACGAGACCGCGTATTATACTAAGTTGCTCTTATACGAGCAATTTATAAAAGGATTACAATACTCTGCTGAAGAGGATTAGTTTATTTGC
>CAZIXJ010000456.1:0-2812 GCA_964542835.1 uncultured Hyphomicrobiales bacterium | reverse complement strand
ATGATGATTTATCCGGGCTTATTTATAACCCGGCAGTTTTGAAAAACGGAAGTATGATATTTCCCTCTACTTCGGAACTGAAATTTATCAGGACTATAATAAATGAAGAAGAACTTAATTAGAATAAGTAAAACTAATATGAATAAAGTTTATTTACTCTTTGCCTTTGTTTTGGTTTTGACAATCACTTCATGTGATAATTCTACAGAACCAAAGAAACTTATTACTGTTGATTATCTGAATGAATTGTCAGAAATAGAATCAATTGTAAAATCAACATATGGAAAAAGCTTAAGAACTCAGAAATTGGATTATCTTGCTAATACAATGTCTCAACTGCTATGCAATGATGAAGAGCTTTATCTCGACCCTGATTACGTTAAATTCCTAATCAGCAAATATGGTAAGCCCGGAGAGAAGCCTTTGAGGTACAGAATTGTATTCCGCAGATCAGATATTCGCAAAACATCAAAAAGAGTAATACTTGAATACACAGAATATATGGATAAATATTTTACTCTTACATCAGGCTCAACAACTTTAGTGGAGCATGGTATCGGATACGGAGAGGACAATGGAAAATTTACTGTCGGAGGAATTGCTGTAGTTTGGGGAAATTAAAAAAAACAGGGCTTTTTGGCGGAACGTTCAATCCGATTCATCTCGGACATCTTATTATTGCGGAATATTTTCGGGAAGAAGCGAAGCTCGATGAGGTTATCTTTTTGCCTGCATCTGTTTCTCCTTTCAAATCTGATAAAAAAGATATTCTGCCTCCTGATGAGCGGTTAAAACTCATCGAAATATCAATAAAAAACAATCCGAAATTTTCAGTCAGTGATTACGAAATAAAAAAAGGCGGAATTTCATACACATACCAAACTGTGGAGCATTTCAGAAAGGAATATCCGGATAATGAAATTTACTGGTTGATTGGGGGAGACCAGATAATTCAATTTCATAAATGGAAAAATTATCGTTGTATCCTTGAAAACGTAAATCTTGCCGTAGCAATTCGCCCTAATACATTTAAAGAATCGGATAAAAGACAAATCGAAAAAAAATTGAAATCTGAAGATAAAATATTATGGCTCAACTCCCCTAATATTGAAATATCCTCATCAGATATTAGAGAACGCATCAGACAAAACAAAAGCATAAAATATCTTGTACTCCCTGAATGCGAACAATATATTGAGCAAAAGAAATCTCAAAAAATTCAGTAGCCCCGTGATTTATCTTGGAGTTTAGTATGTATAAGAAATATAAGGCTTTAGCCTGAATTACACCCCGACTTGAAAGTCGGGCAACTGAAATATTTATCTTCCTTCTCCGGCGAGGGAAAGGAAGCCCCAAATTATTTACCGGTATCGAGATTATCTCGGTTTTTTATTTATCCACAGATATGCCACACCTGGCAGTTGGCGACTATCTGATGTAATTGTTTATTCATCGGTTTGTTTTAATATATTTGTTTTTTCGAGTATCTGAAGATTTTCAGTGATTTTGTCCAGATTTCCTTCCATAATATCTCTTAGAGAATAATTCTTTGCATCTCCATCAAGTCTGTGGTCAGTTACTCTGTTTTGAGGATAATTATATGTACGGATTTTTTCGGATCTGTCGCCTGTTTTCACCATAGACTTCCTTGACGATGCTTCTTCGTCCTGCTGTTTTTGCAGCTCAATTTCATATAATCGGGAGCGAAGCACTTTCATTGCTTTTTCCCGGTTTTTTAGCTGAGAACGCTCTTCCTGACATGAAACAACTATATTGGTAGGCAGGTGAACAAGCCTTACGGCTGTTTCTACTTTATTTACGTTTTGCCCGCCTTTGCCACCTGCTCTGAATATATCTATCCTCAAATCTTCATCTTTTATGTCAATATCAATGTCTTCAGCTTCAGGCAGCACTGCAACTGTCGCTGCAGAAGTATGCACTCTGCCCTGAGTTTCCGTATCAGGGACCCTTTGTACCCTGTGCACTCCACTTTCATATTTTAATTTACCAAATACATCATCTCCGCCGATAGAAAAAACTATTTCTTTAAAGCCGCCTCTTTCGCTTTCGTTGAATTCAATTACTTCAATTTTATAGCCTGCAGCATCAGCATATAAACTATACATTCTGAATAAATCTCCACAGAATATAGCAGCCTCATCCCCTCCTGTGCCTGCTCTAAGCTCCATAATACAGTTTTTCAAATCATTGGGGTCTTTTGGGATAAGAAGTAATTTCAGTTCATTATCGAGAGCTTCGAGTTCTTCTTTAAGTTCATGATTTTCTTCATATGCGAGTTCTTTTAAATCAGGTTCGGTTTCTTTTGATTTAATTAATTCGTCATTTTGCTCAATATGGGACAAAATTTTGATGTACTCAAGGGATTTATCTACGATTGGCTGCAAATGGGAATACTCACGGGAAACATCTCTGAATTTATTCTGATTATTTACAATGTCCGGATTATTAAGCATTTCCCCAAGATTATTGTATTTATCAATTATTGACTGTAATTTTTCTTTCATTACTTTTACTTCTTTTGTTCTAAATATAACTTACAAAATTAAGTTATAATATCCATTTTTTAAAACATTAACTCAATAAAATTATTATTTTACATAGTTACTTCTGAAAGTTTTTTTTTAAAATTCCTAAAAAAAGAGAGTCAAACAGATTATCCTTAAAAACACATAAGATGAATAAAAGCAAACAATTAAAGCAATTATTACAACTATAAGTGCAAAGGTTTAAAAAATATTATCATATAAATCCTGCATTTAATAAATCCCCCGATTTGCTAACGCAAATCACC
>CAZIXJ010000455.1:0-2812 GCA_964542835.1 uncultured Hyphomicrobiales bacterium | reverse complement strand
TCACACGCACAGATAAGATAAATATAAAAAACGGGGCAAAAGCCCCGTTTTTTTTATATCTAAAATTGGTTTACAAATAAATATAATTATTTCATAATACACAACTGAATATCACGTTAATTATTTTTATTGATTATTATTTGAATGTGAGAAATATTATGAAAAGAACTGCTGTAATAATGGCCGGAGGTTCAGGCGAAAGGTTTTGGCCCCTTAGTAGAAAAAAAAGACCTAAACAATTATTAAATCTGAATCGTGATGACAAAACAATGATTCAAGAATCAATTGATAGAATTGAGCCTTTAATTAAACCTGATGATATTTTTATCATTACCGGAAAAGCATTGCTTGAGCCAATAAGAGAAGCTCTGCCTCAACTGCCAGCTCAGAATGTAATTGCCGAACCGGCTAAGAAAAACACTGCCCCATGCCTTGCACTTGCTGCCGGATTTATAAAAGAACGCTATAAAAACGATTACAGTGAAAATGAAATCTCTATTGCCGTCCTTACAGCAGATCAAAAGATTTCTCCAAATGATAAATTTATTGAAACAGTAAAATCTGCGTTGAAATATGTAGAGAAAAATCCTGTACTTTCTACTATTGGGATTATCCCATCACGCCCTGAAACAGGCTATGGATACATTGAAATCAACGAAAAATTTTCAAATGATGAAGTTGCGGAAATTAAACCCGTAAAAGCATTTCGTGAGAAACCCGACACCAATACCGCTATAAAATATTTAGAAAGCGGCAATTACTTATGGAACAGCGGTATGTTTTTCTGGAGACTTGATACATTTAAAAATTCAATGATAGAATGTATCCCTGAAATCGGGAATGGGATTGATAAAATTGCCCGTGTATATAAGGGCAAAACAGATATTGATTTCGAATGTCCTTTTCAGGATATAAATGATATTTTTAATAATTTTCCCGGAATTTCCATTGACTACGCACTTATGGAGAAGGCATCAAACGTGGTTGTAACAAAGGCGCTTTTCGACTGGGATGATATTGGTTCATGGGATGCTCTTGAACGATACAAAGAAAAAGATGTAAATGGAAATGTAAAAATTGGTAAATCGATAAATACCGATACGAATAATTCCATTATTGTAAATAATTCCAAGGGTAATAAAATATTAGTCTCTACTCTCGGACTGGAACATATGGCAGTAGTAGTAACTGACGATGCAATACTCGTATGCCCCAAAGACAAAGTGCAGGACGTAAAGAAAAACGTAGAAAAAATTAAAGAACTTAAAATGGAAGATTGGTTATAATTCGATAATATCTCCTGCAGATTTTTTTGTAAATTGGAAATTCTGATAAAGCCTTGACATTGTGGGCATATCTATGCAGTGCATTGGAAATAATTTATCAGGATTTTCTCTTTTAAAGTATTCAATTACCCCATCTACGGCACGTTTGTCTGATTCAAAAAGATGGAAACCTCCTGTAACAGAATACAATTTCTGCCCGGTAACTTCTTTGGCATATTCACAAATGTTTGCTATACCGGAATGCGAACAACCTGTAACTACAGCACAACCTTTAGTAGTCTTGAAAGCCAGTGCAGTATCATCTTTCATCGGGTTGCCCTTATAATCACCCTTTTCAAATTTTGTTATACGAGGAATTTCACCTAGAAAATACGCACCGGGATAAAATTCAAATGGTACGGAATAATTGTGAACTTTATTTTTATTCATAAGATTTGCTACGTTATTGCTTACATTTTTTATTACATAAGGATGTGCAACGAAGTGAATTTTTTTTAATTCTGAAAGAAATCTTATGCCACCGGTATGATCTCTGTGATAATGAGATAAAATGATATAATCTGCTTCGTTTATGTTTATATTCATTTTATTGGCATTTCTTAAAAATACATCTGAATATCCCGTATCAAAAAGAATTCGGGAATTTTCATATTCAATAAAAAGTGATAAACCCCATTCGGCAAGATATCCTATTGCAGAAGATTGATTTTCAGTTAAAATATTAATTTTCATTTTATTACCTCATAATTTGTTATATTGATAAAATTACGACATTTTAAAATGAATAACAAATGTTTATTAATTATCAAGAGGATTTTTATGACTGAGAAAAATTATCTTACTAATGAAAATATATCCGCCAAAACAAGTGATTGGCTTGATATAGTTAAACATAACAATAGAACTGATATTGAATTTTTTCCTTATAAATCAGCACTGATTGTAATTGATATGCAAAAATATTTTTTTGAAGAAAATTTTAAAGGGTTCACACCTGCAGCTAATTATATTAAGGGAAATGTAATTAGATTAATTGATTATTTCAGAAATAACCAAATGCCTGTAATTTTCACAAAAAATATTAACAAAAAAGATGGTTCTGATTTGGGAATATTAAATTTATGGTGGGAAAAAATGATAGAAGAAGATTCTTACGAATCTGAATTGATTGATGAATTAATACCAAATTCATATGAATTAGTAATTAATAAAAATAGATTTTCAGCTTTTTATAATACTCAACTTGATAAATATTTATTAAACAATCAAATTGAGCAAGTTGTTGTAGCCGGTGTAATGACAAATGTATGCGTAGAATCAACTGTCCGGGATGCATTCTTCAGGGATTTCATTCCCTTTTTACCGGCTGATGCTACTGCTGCCAAAAGAGAAACATTTCACACTTCATCACTTAGAAACGTTGCATATTGTTGTGGAATAATTACAAAAACCGATAGTATTATATCAAAATAAAAAAAAAGCGGGCTGCCGAAGCAACCCGCTATATTAAAGGATTCAAATATGAA
>CAZIXJ010000454.1:0-2812 GCA_964542835.1 uncultured Hyphomicrobiales bacterium | reverse complement strand
AAAAAAAATGGAAACGCGCCGGGGACCTTTACCTGTATTCCGAATTAAAAATTGGCAGCAAAAACGTAATGAACGTATTGCCTCTTACTTATATGAATAATTCGGGAAAGGCATTAATTGAAATTATCCGGAAGTATGATATTGATTATAAAAACTTACTCGTAATCGTAGATGAATACAATTTTCCGGTAGGGAAAATCCACCTTAAAAGAAGCGGTGGAAGCGGAGGACACAATGGAGTGGCATCTGTAATTGAAGAGCTTAACAGTACAGATTTTATGAAGCTCAGATGTGGCATAGACAATGATTTTCCGCCGGGAATGATGGTAGAATATGTACTTGCTGATTTTCCCAAAGAGCAGATTTCTGATGTGATTGATATGGCTAAGAAAGCTGCTGAAGCTATTGAGCATACTATAAAATATGGTTTTCAGCGGGCAATGTCTGATATTAATTCTGAAAAATTATGGAATGATAAAAAAGATGTTAGAAACGATAGTTGAATTACTAAAAGAAGTACCATGGTATTGGGTACTGATTATTGCTTTTTTAATGACGTTAACAGAAAACCTGTTTCCACCCGTACCGGGGGATTCGGTAATTATTTTTACAGGTGCAATGGCAAGCTTTGGCAACGTGAATGTTTATACTCTCGTAATTGTATCTACTGCAGGGAGTTTGCTGGGATTCCTTACAATGTATTATCTGGGGCACAAATTTGAAAATGCAATACTTCATTCCAATAGATTTAAGTTTATATCAAGAAAAGCTATTTTCAAAGTAGAAGTATGGTTTCAGAAATACGGTTACTGGCTTATAGTAATCAACAGATTTATTGCCGGTACGAGAGCGGCAATAGCCTTTTTTGCCGGTATGTCCGGACTTTCGGTAAAGATTACAGCACTTCTTTCGTTTGTAAGTGCTTTGGTTTGGAATGTAATACTAATTTATATGGGATACAAGTTCGGTGATAACTGGCAACTCATAAATCACTATCTCGGGCTTTACGGAAAAATAATATTTCCGGTAATATTGCTGATAATAGTTTTTTTCTCGGTAAGGTATTTTCTAAAAAACAAAAAATCAGCCTAAATTTCTCTGGATTACCGAAAGTAACTGTTCTTTGTAAATTGGTTTGGATAGATAATCGTCAAATCCCTTACTGATGAGAGATTGTTTGTCGCCCTGCATAGCAAATGAAGTAACTGCAATGAATACGGCATTTTCATACCCGTCAATTTTTTTGATTTTTTTCATTGTCTGTATTCCATCATATTCGGGGTCACCAAGACTTATATCCATCAGAAAAAAGTCGTATTTATTATTGCGGGCTTTTTCGATGGCTTCAAGTCCTGTATAAGCATTATCACATTCATAATGAGCGCTTACAAATTTATGAACAACCATACTGTTAATTTTATCATCTTCCACATTGAGAACTTTTAATTTTTTTGAATTTTCCATAAGTTTTTTCATTAAATGTGATACATAATCAGATATAACGAATAATATAAATTTTCATTTATCAAATAAAACAAAGATTAAAAAAAAGAATAAATAATTAATTACAAAAAAGAATTATTTTTTTTGCAAATTATTAAAAAAAACCTTATTTTAATAGTAACGGAATTAGAATATTAAAAAAGAATTATTTTAAATTTATAAATATATTTAATAATCAGGAGGCGATATGGATGACATTCGCAGCACAAGTGGGTCAGATGCTTCATCAATAACATTTTACAGTATTGATGAAGCAATGAAAGACCCAAAAAGCGTTAAAAAACTGGACCTACATTTCAAAGATCTTGAAGCTGTACCCGAACAACTGAATGAACTTACCAATCTCGAAGAATTAATCCTCTGGAACAACCAAATTACTGAAATTCCTGAATTTTTGTGTGAATTAACTAATTTACAAAAACTCGACATGAGCGGCAACTCACTTAAAGTGCTGCCCAAATCAATATCCAAACTCAAAAATCTTACTTCACTTATCATAAGCTGGAATGAACTAAAGGAATTACCTGATACAATCGGAAACCTTGATAAATTGAAAATGCTCGGGCTTAATAACAATTCTCTGGAGAAATTGCCTGATACTATCGGTAATCTCTCTAATCTGGAAGAATTGATTTTAAGTGAAAATAATTTAAAAGAATTGCCTGAAACCATCGGTAATCTTACGAAATTAATTAAGCTTCGCGCTCCAGGGAATCATCTTAATAAGCTGCCTGATACTATTTGTAATCTGAAAGCATTGCTGAAACTCGAAATTCACGAAAATACAATCAATGAATTGCCTGAAAATATTGGTGAACTTTCTAATCTTGAAAAATTCAGAGCTTATAAGAATATCCTTCACAAATTGCCTGATAGCTTTACAAAACTTACAAAACTCAAAAAATTACTGCTTTACGAAAATGAATTAACTGAAGTGCCGGAAAGTATTGGTAATATGAAAGAACTCGAAGAAATTAGATTTGGATTTAATAATCTGACTTCATTGCCTGAATCAATGAAAAATCTTACAAATCTTAAATACATCAGCCTTACAAAAAATAATTTTTCTGATGAGACAGTAGAAAATATTCAGACTTTCATTAATAAAAGCATTATTATCTGGGATTAGTAAGGATATAATTGAAAATCAATTTTTTGCAATATTCCCCCTTTTTCTCTTTTTCGGAGTTTATAAAAGGGGGATTTTTTTATGCATAATTTTCATATTCCTTTCCTTCCTCTAATTTCATATATTACCAATTCGCTTTCATTCATATAACATACTTCAGAACAACAAAAAATATTCTCA
>CAZIXJ010000453.1:0-2819 GCA_964542835.1 uncultured Hyphomicrobiales bacterium | reverse complement strand
ATAATTGTTAAAACTAATTATTACAATATAAATAAATAAATTTTAAAAAAAAACATTTTTTTTATTTTTTTTTACCAAAGTGAAAAATATCCAAACTCATTTATTATATTTTGGGCTTCATCGCTCATAGTCCAGTTAATAAATTCTTTTACTCTTCCTTCTGGAGACTTCACTGTATAAAGGTGCAAATACCGTATAAGTTCATATTCATCATTCTTTATTGTTTCTTTTGTGGGATAAACTCCGTTTATTTTTGCAAAAGTAACAAATCCCCTGAATGCAATACCACCGAACCCAATAGCACCATCTACCGAAGAAACTTCATTTATTACCTGCTTTGTAGTATTTTTTATAATAGATTTTGAAGCAAAATCTTCATTATCCATTAATGCCTGTCTGAAAAATTCATTTGTACCGGATTTGGAATTTCTTATTACGGTAGTAATTTCGAGGTCTCTTCCATCAAGTTCTTTCCAGTTGGAAATCTTTCCGGTAAAAATATCCTTTATTTCATCAATATTGAAATCTGTAACCTGAATATTAGGATTGAGATAAATACTGATAGCATCTTTGGCAATTAAATAAGACATCCCAACTTTGAAATGATTCCCGGCAAGCCTCTTTACCTCATCAGCCTGCAAATCCCTTGAAGCCATACATATATCAGCTTCTCCTCTGTCCAGAGCATCAAAACCTGCAGCGGTGCCTCCACCGTTTACGTAAATTGAAATACCGGGATGCTTGTGCATATAAGCGGCAGATAATCTCTGCATAAGCAGATACATTGTATCAGAGCCTTTTACATAAATTCTGTCTGCATCAGAAACATCTCTGGCGCAGGACGCCAAAAAAAAACTCAAAATAACACAAATTAAAAATGATTTCATAATCAGGACCTGGTTCTTATCTTTCTTTTATTTGGGTCAAGTTCCATTTTTCGCAATCTTATATTCTGCGGAGTAACCTCTACAAGCTCATCTTCAGCAATAAATTCAATTGCCTGGTCGAGTGATAAGAGCTTCGGAGGTCTTAAGGTAACCGTAGCATCAGCACTTGCTGCTCTCATATTGGTCAGTTTTTTCTCTTTTGTAATATTTACGTTCAAATCCATAGTTTTATTCCTTTCTCCTACTATTTGCCCGCAATACACATTGGCATTTACGGAAACCAGAAGTTCGCCGCGGTCTTCCATTGCAAGTGAGGCGTATGCAGTTACTCTGCCCTGCCTGTCAGCTACGAGAGCACCCGTGCTTCTTTGCGGAATACTGCCGAACCATGGAGCAAATCCGTCAAATAAAGTATTGAGTATTCCGCTGCCTTTTGTGTCCGTAAGGAACTGGCTTCGAAATCCGATTAGCCCTCTGGAAGGGATTGTAAATTCAAGATTTACTCTTCCGTGACCGTTATTTATCATGTTTACCATAGATGCTTTTCTCTGCATTAGCTTTTCGGTTACTGTGCCGTAATATTCTTCAGGCACATCTATGAATACTCTTTCTACCGGCTCGTTATCCACACCGTCAACTTTTTTGATTATCACCTGAGGTTTTGATACCATAAATTCATATCCTTCGCGCCTCATAGTTTCTATCAATACAGCCATCTGCAGCTCGCCTCTGCCTGTTACTTCATAAGCATCGGCTCTGTCAGTCGGTTTTACGGAAAGTGATACATTATGCAAAGTTTCTTTTTCCAGCCTGCTTTTTATGTGGCGGGTGGTGAGGAATTTGCCTTCAGTACCTGCAAAAGGGCTGTTATTTACATAGAAAAACATTGATACGGTAGGTTCATCTACTTTTATCCTCGGAAGTGGCACAGGGTTTTCAAGGTCAGTAATAGTATCGCCGATTTTGGCATTTTCTATACCGGCAATAGCTATTATATCACCAGAAACTACGTTTTCTACCTGCTTTTTTACAAGTCCTGAAAATGTGTATAATGCCGAAAATTTAACCGTTCTCAGTTCATTGCCTTCTCCTACTATAGAATACTGCTTATTAATTTCCATAGAACCGTTTTTTAGCCTTCCGATTAAAATCTGACCTACATAAGAATCATAGTCAAGACTGCTTACCAAAAACTGTGGCACATAGTCATCATTTGCTTCGGGACCTTTTATGGTATCAATTATCTGCTCAAAAAGAGCTTGCAGATTTGTGGAAGCATCACCAATTTCCCTAAGGGCTATACCTTCTCTGGCATTTGTATATAGGATAGGAAATTCTATCTGATTTTCATCAGCATCCAAATCAATAAATAAATCATAGACTTCATTTATCACTTCTTCTATTCTTGCATCGCCCCTGTCGATTTTGTTGATTATCAGTATTATCGGCAGCTTTTTTTCAAGAGCTTTTTTTACAACGAATCTTGTTTGCGGCAGCGGACCTTCACTTGCATCAACTAACAAAATAGCGCCGTCCACGATACTAAGGCTGCGTTCCACTTCGCCACCAAAATCGGCGTGACCCGGAGTATCTACAATGTTTATCTTAATATCTTTATAGAGTATAGCTGTGTTTTTTGCAGAGATAGTAATTCCTCTTTCTCTTTCCAGGTCCATAGAGTCCATTATCCTGTCTTTTACTTCCTGATTATCTCTGAAAGTACCGCTTTGCCTGAGCATAGCATCTACCAGAGTAGTCTTGCCGTGGTCCACGTGAGCTATGATAGCAATATTTCTGAAATTTTCTTTTCTCATATTTAAATCTTTATGTAATTATCAAAGTACAAAAATAAGAAATTCAAATACTTTTCTTAGGATTTATTTTTATTTGCCTGATTTATACTAAATTTTTTATTTTTGAAGTTACATTTTT
>CAZIXJ010000452.1:1237-2825 GCA_964542835.1 uncultured Hyphomicrobiales bacterium | reverse complement strand
AAATAAGCCTGAACTAATAGACCATATAATAGAGCATTACACAGAATCAGATGATTATGAAGAATTAACAGAAAGATTAAATGAGTTAAATCAACTTCTCACAGATGAATTAGAACAAGAGAAAATTCCTGAAAAAACAAATAAGGAATTATTTGAAGATGCAACAAAAGAATTAGTTGATTCAATCATTTCAGATTTAGAAAGAGGTGTAAGACCCTGGAAAGAAAAATGGACGAAATATGGTATGCCTGCAAATTTCATATCAAAAAGAGAATACAGAATGTCGAATGCAATTTATCTTATAAAATATGCAGAAAAGTACGAATGTCCATATTTTGCAACTGCCAAGCAAATTGAAAAATTAGGCGGAGAATTATTGGAAGACGCAGAACCTATTGCTGTAGGTTATAAAGGTAAAGTAAAGAAAAAAATAGACAAGCCAACTGAAAAGATATTTGAAGAAACACCGGAAAAAGAAGAAATTGAATACTCATTTTACAAAGTACATATTCTTTATAATATAATGCAAACAAGAGGTTTAGAAGATAAAATCAAGAAACAAAGAATAGAACAAAATGAAACGAGTATTATTGATATGATTTGTGAAAATATTTATTACAAAATGCCTGACAAACCAAAAATAAAGCACGAGATATATATAGAAAGTCCAAGCTATTCTCCCGGCAGAGATATAATAAAAATGCCTAAAATAGAGCAATTTGAAGCAAATGAATACTATTACAGTACATTATATCATGAATTAGCACATTCAACGGGTCATCATTCAAGGTTAAACAGGGAAAAGAATTTTCAGTCAGAAATGTGGGGAGATGAAAATTACGCAAAAGAAGAATTAATTGCAGAATTGGCATCCTCAATATTATGTGCAAAGGCACGAATAATAAATCAAACATGGAATGACCATACACCATATTTAAACAATTGGCTTAATCAATTAAAAGAAAATCCACAATTTTTATGGAAAATGATTTATCATGCTCAAAAAGCCGCAGATTACATTCAGGGAGAAATAAAAAATTAGAAATATTCCGGCACATTACAGTGCCGGATTATACTAAAAATCACATTAAATAAAACTTAATAATAATAAACGTAACTAAACCGTTTATAGAAATTATGAAATTAATAAACTCCACTTTCCGTTATGCCGTATTTAATCAGATCCTTTTTCAGCAATACTTTCCAATATCCAATCCGAGATTATCGAAATTCTTTACAATTTTTAATGTGTCTTCTGCTCTGAAATCGGCATATCCTTCAAAAGCATCCTTGCTTTTCCCATTTGAATGACCGGATACAAGTTTGATTATTCGTTCATTCAACCCTTCTTTGAGGCAAAGAGTGATAAATGTACGCCTCGCTGTATGAGTAGTAACGAGTTCATATTTGGGAACTAATCTCTTTTTTCCTTGTTTTCCGGCAACGAATACATCATCATTTTCTAAAGTATCTATCTCTGCAAGTTTGCATAATTCTTTGATGTTTTCATTTTGTTTTTGATTTGAAATAATAAAAGTTTTTCGTAAAGAAGGGTATTGATTTTCAATTTTATCAAAAATTTTTTCTC
>CAZIXJ010000452.1:0-1227 GCA_964542835.1 uncultured Hyphomicrobiales bacterium | reverse complement strand
AAAAATTTTAAGCATGAGACTATGAACCGGAATATATACATTTTTTTTGGTTTTCTCTTGTATAAACGAAATATAGCCATGAGTAATCTTATCTTTGGTTATTTGCTTCAAATCAGAATACCTTTGACCTGTGAGAATCTGAAATAAGAATAAATCTCTGGTTTTATCGAGCTTACTTAAATACTCTAATTCTAAATCAAGAATTCGTTGCACCTCATCATGTGTTAGAGAGATTTTATGTTCTGTGCTTTGTGGTATCTGCTTTTGAACTTCACGAATAGTTTGAATTATTATACTCTTCTTCTCTTCATTAATCCTATTTTCTTTCACAACATAATATAAAAATGCCTTAAAAAAATCAAGATGTTTTTTAATCGTTGAATTTGCTAATTTATGCTTTGCCAAAAAATCAACAAAATCGTAAACATACTTTTCGTTTAGATCTTTTAAATAAATATTATTATTAAATTTGGACAAATGCTTTCTAATTGTTTTCTTTTTTTGAATCGTCGAAATACTTGTTATATTGGAAGTGTTAACGCCATTTTTATTAATATTTTCTTCCATTTTATTAACCATTTCATCATAAACATCTAAAAGCTTATCAGGTTCAACCTGCTTCTCTTTTTTCTGAAAAACAAACTTTTGTCCTAATATTTGTTTTGCAAAGTCTTTTAAGTCTGCATCATTAAAATCAATTTCTTTTCTGTTTAGTTCCAATACATGTTTTTCAATTTGGTTCTTAAATTCAGTAAGTTCATTAACATAAATATCCTTTTGTTCTTTTGACAGTTTATCTCTAAAAGCTCTGATTTTTGGATTTGTCTTGAGTTTTTTGTCCCAACATAGTGCCGGTATTTTTACATTGGTTGGAATAGTGAATCCATTTTTTGAATTATACTTGACTTTTGCATAAATTTTAGGAAATTCTGCATTTTTGTGTGCTATGAAAAAAGTAACAGACATCGAAACACCTTATTATTGTTAATTCTTAAACTACAAATATAATAAAAAAGTGTAGAACTATTGTAGAACTTTTTTACATTTATACATCATTTCATCGCTTTATACAATTTAACATAATTTGAATAAAAACAACTATAAACAACTGTAATATAAGGTTTTAATGTACATTTACAAACACTGTTTTATACGATTTTATTTGTGAGTTTGAGTCCCTCGTCCTCCGCCACTGCAATCAAAAAGCCCTTGAGAAATCAAGGGCTT
>CAZIXJ010000451.1:2143-2841 GCA_964542835.1 uncultured Hyphomicrobiales bacterium | reverse complement strand
AAACTTGGGAAAAGCTAAAAAATGGTAAATGGATATGTGCAAAACCGACAGGAACCCAGACTTAAAATACGTTAGTCAATTGCCGAAACCTTAGAAGTTGGTGGTAAGGAACTTTTGAGATCGAATAATGAAAAGTAAAGAATGAGAACAGGAATAGACATACTCGAAAATGAAATTGTACAGCAGTATCCGGGTGTACTTGATATTCTTATTCGCGATCATACCACTCAGAAAAACATTTTTTGGGCGACTAATAATTATGAACATGTCGGAGATGCTTACACATACAATGCGCCTATAACACCTGATTTAATCACAGGAGATAATGGCGATATTATTATGCCCAGAGTTCACAAAGACCAGGTTTTACAAAGGGCACGGTCAAAGGAAATGGCAGAAGTTTTTACACCTTCCTGGGTTTGCAATGCTCAGAACAATTTGATTGATGACGCCTGGTTTGAAAACAAAGAAGTGTTTAACAAAGAAGCCACAAATTCTGATGGTTCCAAAAGCTGGGAAACCAATCCCGACAAAATTAAATTTCCGAAAGGTAAAACCTGGAAACACTACGTCCGAGATACACGCCTTGAAATCGCGTGTGGAGAAGCACCTTACATTACCAGCCGATACGACAGTACAACGGGAGAGTTTATCCCTATAGATCAAAGGATTGGGATTCTCGACCGCAAACTCAGGGT
>CAZIXJ010000451.1:0-2133 GCA_964542835.1 uncultured Hyphomicrobiales bacterium | reverse complement strand
AACAGGAGAATGGCTAAAGGCAGCACAAGCGGCATATAAAAATACATACGGATTTGAGTGGCAAGGTGACAGCTTGCTTTTGGCTAGAGAAGCAATGCTGGTCACTTTCATTGAAAACTATAATCATAAATTTGGAAAAGAACCACTTCTTAAATCTATACGATATATCGCCTACATCATTTCTTGGAATGTTTGGCAGATGGATGGTTTGAAGGGAGTAATACCAAATTCATGTGGCCACAAAACAAGGGTCTCGGTAAATCTTTTTGGAGAAACTGAAACTAAACATTCTTTTTGTGAGGGATGCGAAAATGCAAATATCGAGAAACACAATGGAATTTATTGCTTGGTGAAAGATTGGTCGAATAAAGATTTGAAAACGGGAAAAACGGGAAGGAAAATCAGGTTCGTTGACCTTTTAAATGGAAAAGGGAAATGATATTTAGATCAACATTAAAACTTAAGCTAATCTATGTTTTTTGCATCAACGATGATGCGCATAGAGGCTGCTTAAAAATAGGAGAAACAACTTCCGATAATGAAAATATTGGGGGGCTAGAACCTAATAGCAAAGCACTTAATAAAGCAGCTAAGAAGCGGATTGACCAATACACCCAAACAGCAGGAATTGCCTATGACTTGCTTTATACCGAACTAAGTATTTATAACGATAAAAGTGGAATCAAAGCCTTTTCAGACCATGAGGTTCACAATGTGCTTACTCGCTCAGGAGTAAAAAAGAAAACTTTTGACAAAAAGAATAAGGCCAATGAGTGGTTCATAACGGACCTTGAAACGGTTAAAAAAGCAATTACAGCTGTCAAGGAAGATAGAGATTCACTTCATGCCGGTGAAGTAACAAAAACACAATCTCCCATTGTTTTCAGACCTGAACAAAACGAAGCTATTCAAAAAACGGCCAAACAGTTCAAGAGAGGAAACGAAATGCTATGGTTTGCTAAAATGCGGTTTGGAAAAACATTATCCGCGCTGCAAGTAGTCAAAGACCATGATTTTACCCGAACCCTGATTTTGACGCATCGTCCAGTAGTTGACAAAGGTTGGTTTGAGGACTTTGGAAAGATCTTCTATGACACCCCGAACTTTTCTTATGGCTCAAAGAATAAGGGAAATCAATTTTTAACGCTTGAGCGGGAATGTACTAAAGGCAAATCCAAATACATATACTTTTCTTCCATGCAGGACTTGCGCGGTTCCGAGCTAGTAGGCGGCAACTTTGATAAGAACGATGAAATCTTCAGCACCGATTGGGACTTCATCATCATTGATGAAGCGCATGAAGGAACGCAAACAGAATTAGGGAAAAACGTACTTGAAGAACTAAGAAAAAAGAAAACTAAACTCCTTCACTTATCGGGTACACCTTTCAACTTGTTGGATAATTACAAGGAAGAGGAAATATTCACTTGGGATTATGTGATGGAGCAAAAGGCGAAAGCCGAATGGGATAAAATTCACTTTGGCGATCCGAACCCTTATGCATCACTTCCAAAACTAAACATCTTCACTTACGATTTAGGCAAGCTATTACACGGATACATTGATGAAGAAGTAGCTTTCAATTTCCGCGAGTTTTTTCGAGTGGATGATTCTGGGGAATTTCTGCACAAGAAAGATGTAGATTCCTTTTTAAACTTAATCTGCAAGTCGGACGATAACAGTAATTACCCATATTCTACAGAGGAATATCGTGACAACTTCCGTCATTCACTTTGGATGGTGCCAGGTGTTAAAGAGGCAAGGGCATTAAGTTCTTTACTTCAAACGCACCCTGTTTTCAGTCAGTTCAAAATTGTAAATGTTGCAGGTGATGGAGACGAAGAGGAAGCAAACGAAGAAGCATTAAAACAGGTAGAGAACGCGATAAGCGACAAACCCCACGAAACCTATACCATAACGCTTTCTTGTGGTCGTCTGACAACGGGCGTTTCGGTGAAAGCGTGGACGGCTGTTTTCATGATTTCAGGTTCGCACAACACTTCCGCTTCAGCATACATGCAAACCATTTTTAGGGTGCAGACGCCTGCAACTATTAACGGCAAAATTAAGGAAGAGTGTTTTGTTTTTGATTTTGCTCCTGACAGAACTTTGAAGGTAATTGCCGAAGCGGCA
>CAZIXJ010000450.1:0-2842 GCA_964542835.1 uncultured Hyphomicrobiales bacterium | reverse complement strand
TATCTACGATGAGCCGAGTCTTTCTCCGTCTGTTACACAAAATCATTTGAAAAATAGGCTTAGTTATACCGTAAGGTACAATTTCCCAACTTCTAACGGAGTTGATTATGACATTTTTCCAATACCGTTAAGCGATCCGGTTTTGAGCCAGGAAATTGTTACAGTAACCACTTCTTATGACTATGATTTTTATGGTAATACGGTTAATGTATTTAATGAGATTGACGGTAATCCTATTGTTGGTAAGATTGCAAATGGACTTTATCAAACTACTTATGAATATGATCTTCTCTCAGGTGCTGTTGATTTTATCAAATATAACCCCGGAGATGCAGATTATATGCATTATCTTAAATATGCCTATGATAAAGATGAACGTTTGAGAAAACTAAAATCCTCTCGTGATAGTCTGATTTGGGAGAACGATGCAGAATATTCTTATTATTTGCATGGTCCATTAAAAAGAATTGTTCTCGGAGAAGATTATTTGCAGGGACTTGACTACACATATACTATTAACGGCTGGCTCAAAATGATTAATCATCCTTTTGCAGATGAGGTTAGTAATCATGACCCCGGAGAAGACAACGAAATGTCTTCCAATAATTATCATGTGCTAAAAGATCTCGTAGGATTCGGCTATCATTATTTTAATGGTGATTACGTTTCTTCACAAAGCTTATATAGTACTCTTGGCTCTAATGATGGATTTTATCAATCTACACCAGATAAAGATTTATTCAACGGTATGATTAGCTCTCTTTCTACGGGACATTCCAGACAACTTGTTAATTTGAAAGGTGGATTGGAAAATCTCCGCAATGTGGAAGCCGATGACTACAACTATGACATCCTTTATAGATTGCTTGGCTCTGAAAGTGCAATTTTTGATACAAGGGCATATACTTGGTCAGTCAATAATACATACGATACAGATTTTATGCACGACCCTAATGGCAATATGTTTAATATTATGAGGAAAAACAACGGTACTCAGGCAGATAATATTGCTCTTACTTTCAATCCTACTACCGACCAGCTCACTTCCCACTCCGACGCTCTAGGTATCAATGCCACTTATGATTTTTCCGATACTCAGGCTAATTATATGTATCACGATGGCGGACAACTAATGACGAAAACTATAAATAATGATGTGCTGGGATATTCGTGGACTAATGATCAGAAAATAAATATGTTCCATAATATTGGGGCGGGAAATATTTATACTACAAGGTTCATCTATGATGCAGGTGGTAATCGTGTAAGCAAGATAACCAACTATCTTTCGGCTGATGCTAAAAAACATGATTTCTATACGAGAGATTTGGCAGGCAATACTATTGGGATACTAAAAGTGGATGAAACCTCTCCTGCCACACATATCACAAAATACGAAGTGAACGTCTATGCAAATAACTCATATGGGCGTGTGGCTTTGAAGAAATTTACCGAACTCCCTGATGCTATGACACACGGATATATTACGGATGGTTCTAAATTTAGGCTTGCGGGCATGAAAGACTACGAAGTGAAAGACCACCTCGGTAATGTGCGGGTGCTTGTGAATGACATCCGTCCATTGCATGTGCCGTTGGGTTATGATACGGCTATGGTAACCGCTGTACGCAACTACTACCCATACGGTATGCTGAAGGCGAACAAAACCACCACCGCCAACTACCACCGCTACGGCTTCAACGGAATGGAGATGGATAATGAAACCATAATCGCAGGAGAATCCGGCACAGGCAATTCCTACTCCACCCTCTTCCGCCAGTACGACCCGAGACTGGGGAGGTGGCTGAGTGTAGATCCGCTTGCGGATAAATTCCCAAGTGTGAATTCGTATGTGGGCATGGGAAATAATCCGGTGATGTTTGTGGATCCTTGGGGGGATATTATTACTCCTGGATTAGAAACAAAAGTAACATCTGTTAACGAATCTTATGATGACTTATATAGAAATGAGGAAGCAGCATTAGTTAAAGAATTAGAGAATAGTTCTATGAATTCAAATAAAATTAATGCAATTACCAATAATATGAATAAAATCATAAATGAAAAACAAGATTTTAACGGGAAAATGGATGAATTAAGAAATTCCTCTTATATTTATGATTATGGTCAAGATATTTTACATAACTCATCAGTAAAACATGATGGTATAACTTATTGGGACGGAAATGGTGTTTCAATGGATATTAGACAAGGAATACAAAAAAGTGGAGCGACATACAGACATGAATTTGAACATATGCATCAATTTGAAATGGGAAAATTATCATTTTATGATACTGGTTTAAATGGTGGTATATGCAAAGCCGGTGGTTTATTATATGACCCGTTTGATGAACTGGAGGCGTTTAATACCATGCATATTTGGGGTGTTCGCACAAATGTGCAAAGCATTAATACTTTACCATCAAGTTATTATGATGGAAGATTCAGTAGATGGGGTACTAAAAATAATTGGACAATGAATTCTAATAGAACGATAAATAATTGGCATAATAAGAGTTTTTTATCTCCTGAAGAAAATCGTAAAGCCGGAATTCTTCAAATAAATAATAAAAAAGACATCTATAATAAACAAAGAATAGAATAAAATGAATTTGCTAATAAAGATTATATTTGTATTAATTCCTATCATCGCTTGTTCTCAAGTAAGATTTGATTATTCTTATTTTGAGATGATAGATTTGAATCAATTTTATAATGCGTATATTCATAAGAAAATACCAGACACAGTTTATTTAGATAATAACAAATATTTCTTTCCTTCAGAAAATACTATGCTTTATTTACAAGAAAATGATTTATTTATTAAAAATAATGAAAA
>CAZIXJ010000449.1:0-2849 GCA_964542835.1 uncultured Hyphomicrobiales bacterium | reverse complement strand
TGCAATTATAGAAATAGAAAATAAAGTCAAGAATTTAACAAATGATGATTTGAATTCATTTAGAAAATGGTTTTATGAATATGATAATGAAGTTTGGGATGAACAATTTGAAAATGATGTAAAAGAAGGAAAATTGGATTCCTTGGCATCAAAAGCATTGCTTGATTTTGAAAAAGGAGACTCATCCAAATTATGAATCATCATACAGTAGAACCGTTTTGGGAATTATTCAACAAACTTACGATTGAAATACAATCAATAGCCAAAAAGAATTTTGATATTTTAAAATCTAATCCGCTACATCCTTCTTTGCATTTTAAAAAAGTAAATGATTTTTGGTCAATAAGAATAGGACTTAGTTACAGGGCTTTAGAAGTTCAAAAGAATGAAAATGTTATCTGGTTCTGGATAGGCAACCATAATGAATATGATAAATTAATTAGTTAGTTAGTTAGTTAGGAGTTCTTGCTTTCAAAATTACATCTGAACATACCGCCCACCACCGCTACGGCTTCAACTCTATGGAAATGGATAATGAGGCGGTAATCGCAGGAGAGGAAGGCACCGGCAATTCCTACACCACCATCTTCCGCCGGTACGACCAGCGGCCGGGCAGGTGGGTGATACCAAGTTGCTTTCAATCGTATAATATATTTCAAATGACCAATGTGTTTTCTCATTACGAAACTCCGATTTCGTAATGTCTATTTCACAAAAGTTTTACTTTGTTTTCTGACTAAGCACAGCTTAGTTTGAAACTTTCCTTGCTAAATCGGAGTTTAGCAAGGAGAGGTTAAAAATCGAAGTTTACCGTTCAAATCGGCACAAGTGGGGAGCAGATATTTTATCTTGTATGTTTGAATGCAACTTGGCATGAGAGAGTTAGCCGTTAATATTTAACCATAATTTGATAGATTTTTTCAGAGCGGTAATATCTGAAAAATGCAAAGTGCCGATAGTTTTTAAGACTAATTGAGAATCTATCGTGATAATGCCTCTTTTTACCGTAGATTCTACGTTTAATCCAGATTTTTCCCAGTGCTTTAAAATAAACTCACCATCGAGCAGAGCGTCTGTTTTGCTCGTAAGCGGCACAATTATTATATCATTGGAATCAGCGAATTTATTAACAACTATTGCGGGTCTCACCTTAAAAGTTGTCAGGTCAGTAAAAGGGTATCTTATAAGTATTACATCATTTATTGAGAAGCTGTTCATAGATGTCATCTTCGTTATTGTTCCAGATTTTATCTAAATATGACTCTGAAGATTGCAAGATACCGCTATCCGTCTCATCACTTTCAGTATAAGAAATAAAAACAGTTGAGTTATCGGGAATATTAAAATTTTCCGGCACTTTTAAGATTCCCCTGCGATATTTTGTTTTGATTGTTTTGAGCATAATATTTTATTGGTATTTACAAAAATATACATATTTAAAAACGAATTTAATGAATTATTTCAATATTTCAAAATTATTTACTAAATCACATTGTTTTAATTTAAGGAAATAACTTCAAAATTAAGCAATACAAAACATACAACAATCAGTAATAGCAGGAGAATCCGGCACGGGCAGTTCCTACACCACACTCTTCCGGCAATACGACCCGAGGCTGGTGCAGTGGATTGAAAGCCAAAAAACATCTAAAGGAACCTAAACCGTATTTGTTATTATTCTGAAAGTAAATTATATGAACTACTACGAGAAATAAGTCCCGCTCTTATAGATAACAATAATATCTGTGAAGAATATCTTGCATTTTGACTTATTGGCTTGTTAGATTTCAGTCTATACCAAAAAAATTACAAAGAAAAACAATCTCGCAATCGGGGAAAATACTATCAGCTTATTTGGAATAAGAATTTATATCCCCGATTATCGGGGCAAAAAGATTCACATTCTTTGCTTTTGCAGCTTTCCTTACTCTTTCTAATGGTTCGTACCAGGGATGAATACTAAGGCTGAATTTTCCCCAGTGAATTGGAATCAGCATATCTCCATTCAGGTCGATTTGAGCCTGTACTGTTTCTTCAGGCATTTGGTGTGCATGCTTCCATGCTTCATTATACTGTCCGCATTCCAGGAAAGTCAAATCAAAACCTCCGAACATTTCCCCAATTTCTTTAAAATGAGAGCCATATGAGGAGTCACCCCCAAGCAGTATATTGTAATTTTTTGATTGAACAGCCCAGCCTCCCCACAAAGTAGAGTTTCTGCCTGTAATGCCACGCCCCGAAAAATGCCTCATAGGAACAGAAGTAATTTTAAAATCAAGATAATCAAATGAATCCCACCAGTCAGCAACTGAAATTTTATTGGGAGATACTCCCCATTTAATTAGTATTTCATCTACTCCGAGAGTTACGAAATATTTCTCAATTCTGCTATCGAGCTTTTTTATGGTTCTCTTATCAAGATGGTCGTAATGGTCGTGAGTAATAAATAAAATATCAATATCAGGCATATCTTCCGGTTTGTAATCATTGGTAAAATCAAATTTCTTCGGTCCGGCAAATTGAACGGGAGATGCATGCTCTGAAAACATTGGGTCTGAAAGTATCACTAATCCGTTTAATTTCATTAATACAGTTGAATGTCCGAACCACGTAACTGCGAGGTCATCTTTATTTTGCATAAACTCATCTTTATCGAACTTCTTTGTTTCGATAGGCGAGGCGGGTTTAGTCTCTTTAGCAGTAAACATTTTCCAGAGAATTGAGAAGAAGTTACCGTCGAAACTATCTTGGGTAGTTTCCTGATTTACAAATCTATCGCCTGTGTAATTTGGTGAATTTATCATTTTACTGTACGATGGAAAATCATTTTCGCTGTTCAGATTTTTACT
>CAZIXJ010000448.1:0-2861 GCA_964542835.1 uncultured Hyphomicrobiales bacterium | reverse complement strand
TGCCTATGAATAGAGTGCCACCCTGAGAATTTGCAAAACCACAAACCCACTTCATATAATCATCTCGCCATGATTCTTTCCATTCAATATTTTGGCTTTCGTAAATTATTTCCTCAAATTCAAAAAAATTAAAAATAATGAATTTATTTTATTTGTGCAAATATTTAATTTAATAAATACCGGATTGGCGGGAATATCTCTAATTTTAGTTATAATTGGCTTCTATGCAAGAAAAAAATTGACAATACTTCATAATTTAGTTTAAATTCAGTACAGATAAATTTATTATAATATTATTCAAAATAAAATGTCTCAGCTTTTAGAATGTATATTAATAAAAATAAATTATTTAAAAAATATTGAATATGAATCTGTCGTTTCAAAAAATATTTTATGTAATAGCCTCAGTAATAGGCTTATTTGCTATTTTAATTTTGGCAAAATCAGTTCTTATTCCTCTATCATTTGCTTTTTTGATAGCGTTTATACTTTATCCTGTAGCCCGTAAACTCGAATCGTGGGGAACAAATGAAATAGTTTCGGCATTTCTTTCAATATTAGCTTTATTCCTTATCATTGGTGGTGGTGTTTTTCTTTTCTCGAATCAAATTATCATGCTTTCGGAAAATCTGACTGATTTTAAAGCTGAGATACTAAGCGTTTTAGCTGATGCTACGTTATTCATCAATAAAAATATTGAGTTTTTAAAACCTCTGGAGAAAGGTGAGTTATTAGACAGAATTAAAACATGGATAAATAACTCTGCCGGAACACTGATAAGCCAGACCTTCAGCAGTACTGCAAATATTATTTTCGGAATGATAACTTCAGTTATATTCACCTTTCTGATATTAATTTACAGAAAAGGGCTGGTAAGGGCTTTGGTTAGTTTTTATCCTGATGAACACAAAGAAAAAGCGTTTAAAATGTTTCAATCAGTTCAGAAAGTAGGGCAGCAATATCTTTTCGGAATGATGATAATTGTGTTGATACTTGGGTTTTTAAATAGTGCCGGGCTATGGATAATTGGTATTGATAATCCTTTTCTTTTTGGTTTTTTGGCAGCAATATTAGCACTAATTCCTTATGCCGGAACATTTTTGGGAGCTTCTGTACCGGTATTATATTCATTAATATCCTATGATTCTATTTGGATGCCAATAAGTATTGTACTCTTCTTCTGGTTTGTTCAGTTTATAGAAGGTAATTTTCTGACCCCGAAAATAGTGGGAGGAAATTTAAAAATGAATGCTTTATCTTCAATTTTAAGTATCATCATAGGTGCCTCGGTTTGGGGCATTGCCGGTATGATATTGTTTTTGCCATTCGCTGCTATGCTAAAAGTGGTTTGCAGGGAATATGATGCACTTAAGCCAATTGCTTTGCTTATAGGTGAGCAAAATTATAAAGAAAAAGAGGAAAAAAGCAAATCTATAGAGAAATGGTTTACGAAAATAAAAACCCGGGTTTCCAAATTGCTAAATAGTATAAAAAATAAGTGAATAAATAAGAAGTTTATAGAAATAAAAGCCAAAGAGAGCAGAATTTTTCATTTTGCAATTTGAATAAATTATAATAATTTAGTTTGTTGTTTATTGTGTAGAGAATCAAGTGAAAATTTACACTTGTTTGATAAGATATTTGTTTTAAAAATTTAATAAAAATTATGATACCTAATGAAAAAATGATAGAAGAAATTGCTGAGTTTTTAGAAGCAAATATGAATTGTTATTTTAATCATAAAACCGGTGAGATAATAAATATTCCAAATTTCGACAACTGGATGGGTGATGTAGAATTGTGGGATGATGTGTTGCAAAAAATTGATGATAATGCAGAAGATTTTGTATATTTTACCGGGCTCGAATCACATGAAGATTATAAAATAATGGTTGATTTCGCAGAACAAATTGATAATGAAGAATTACGGGATAAGTTATCAGGTGCTTTAGAAAAACGAAACCCATTTAGAAATTTCAGGGCTGACTTAGATTATTCAGGCGATTATCTTGAGCAGTGGTATGCTTTTAAAAAAATGCGATATATCGATAAGGTAAAGTCTCAGATGATTTTTAAAACATAGTAATTAAGCTGTATTCCGCATAAATAAAGGATTTTCATAATATTTCAGTTTGCTCCAGTTTGTTACAGTTTGCTCCAGTTTGTTACAGTTTGTTACACAAAATACACACATTTAATCTATGTCTATTTGCTCTATTTTCGAGTATTTTGCACTTTTATAATACCATTCCATTTGCTTTATTGAATGCCTTGCAAGTTTAGATGCTTCGTGAGGATGAAGTTTTTTTTCAAATAACCAAAATGATATTCTTGTTTTTCTCAAGCAATGTAAAGGCTTTTCACCTGAAATATCAATATCGAGTTTTTTTAATAATAAACTGTTTATTTTGTAGTTTGCGTTATAATTATCACGGTAACTGAATAGTTTGTTTTTGCTCTTATGTACTTTTTCAGTATTGATGATTATTTCTTTTAATTTTTCCGATATTGGAAAATAATCATATTTATCTTTGTATTTGCTTATTATTTGTATCTCATCTTTAATACCGGATTTATCTCTGTAAGCATCTTTTTTTAAATTCATTGCCTCATTCCGTCTGAATGCAGTAAAATAAACAAATCGTAAATACCAGTAAAATTTAATATCTCTCTCCTCGAAATAAGTAAATATTTTTTGCAATTCCTCTTGTGAGTATATTGTTATATCAGGTCTGATTATTTTCGGTTTTACAATTTTTTTTACAGGGTTTTTTTGAATAACGCTTTCTTTAATAAAATAATTAAATAATGCCGATAAATATTTATATTCGCCCAGTATAGTGTTTTTTGCTACATCTCCC
>CAZIXJ010000447.1:1389-2861 GCA_964542835.1 uncultured Hyphomicrobiales bacterium | reverse complement strand
AAGATAACGCAAAGACGCCAGGCCGCAATAACCCAAAGAAAGACAATATCCTTTGGTATGATGATGGAACAGATTTACAAACATTATCAAATAATGAATATGTAAATAATTGGATTTATATTTGTGGTGAATCTACTGAATGGGCATATATCGTTTTAGGAAATTCTTATAATAAATTAGCAGATGCCTTAGCAGAAAATATCCCGGTTTTACCAGATTTTTTAAATACTCATGGTATTTTATTAGGAAGAATAACATATAAAAAGGATTCTTCTATACCAGAAAGATTAGTTACAGCATTCGAAGAAATATTTAATGCTAATATACCAATTGACCATTCTGATTTAACTGGTTTGACAGATACAGATGTACATCCGGCAACAAGTATTTCTGGATTTGAAACAGAAGTAATGAAGTCAACGGGAAATGTAAGAAAAGAACCTACTGGATTTGTAGATAAATTTGGTGCCAATTTATCTTTTGATAATATTACTAGAATTTTAACTGTTACGCCAGCAGATACAAGTTATGATTTTTATGTACTTGGAAATAAATTTACAATTTCTACCACAAAAACTATAACAATTACCAATACCGTAGGTCAGCATTGGATTTTCTTCGATACTGACGGAGAATTACATGAATATGTAAATCCGACAAACGGAGAATCAAGAGAATTAATATTAGAAAAATGCTTAGTATCTTATTTATCTTGGAATGGAACAGAAGCACCTTTTGTCAATAGAGAAACACATGGAATTTTAATGAATGGAGAAGACCATCTTTATTTACATGTTACAGTAGGTGCTAGATATGTTTCAGGATTAGCACTACAAAATTATATAAATGATGGTGACGGTGATTTAAATACCGCATTTCAAATAGGTTTGTCCGATGGAACAATATTTGATGAAGACTTACCTGCTTATATAAATGAAACTAATTATACACAATTAATAAATAGTGTATTAAATGCACCAATTCTTTATAAATCTGGTTCTGGTGGAACATTTACATTCGAATCTGCCTCTAATAAAACTGGTATCAATACAGGAACCGGGAGAATTGCATATAATAATATGAATGCTGGTGGAGCAGGCGTTTGGGGTTTAACTGAAGTACCCGATAAATCTTATGTTAATATGTATATTCTTGGTACTCCGGATATTAATACACCCGTAAAAATAATAATGGGACAAAATTATTATACTACTTTGGAAGATGCAAGAGATTCTTCTGAATTATCTACATTAAATTTAGAAGATATAAATGAACCAGAATTTAAATTTTTACATAAATATACACTTTATTCAAGAGATTTGTTTACAAATGATATGAAAGCAATTTTATATTATGATATACAAAAAGATGATTTAAGAAGTTCGGTTACAGGAGAAGCAACAATAGGTTTATATGGACAAAACCATAATGATTTAATAAATAGAGATGCAATAAATGCACATCCTGCTAAT
>CAZIXJ010000447.1:0-1379 GCA_964542835.1 uncultured Hyphomicrobiales bacterium | reverse complement strand
TTTTGATAAAACATTAAATTCTACTGATACGGATGTTCAAACTGTATTAGAGACAATAGACGAACATAATCACAATTTATCAGAATTGGATGATGTATCAATTACTTCAATAACAGACGGTCAAATGCTGACATGGGATAATACATTATCCAAATGGGTAAATTCAGATATGACAGAAGGTGGTGTATTACATTTATCTGATTTATTAGATACTGATATTGTTTCACCCGAAGATGGGGATTTTCTTGTATGGAACTCTTTGAAAGGTCAATGGGAAAACAGTTTAGGATATTCGGACAAAATATTAATAAATGATACGGCATTCTCAGATATTTTATCTGGTAGTGAAACTACCGTACAAGAAGCATTAGAAACATTAGATATACATACACATCCATCATCAGATATTACAGATTTGACTACAACAATAGATGATAGAATTGGTTTATCAATTATTGATGATTTAAATGATACA
The DNA here is from genome assembly GCA_964542835.1 of uncultured Hyphomicrobiales bacterium. Taxonomy (GTDB): domain Bacteria; phylum Bacteroidota; class Ignavibacteria; order Kapaibacteriales; family UBA2268; genus CAZIXJ01. Next base: position 904 of record CAZIXJ010000447.1, on the reverse strand, counting down.
AATGTAAGTTCACCGTCAGATGGACAAGTATTGACATGGGACGAAACTACAAGTAAATGGATTGCCGAAACAAAGACAGATACTAATACCGATAATTTAAACGATTTGACAGATACTAATTTGACAACACCAGCAGAAGGTGATATACTAAAATATAATTCTGCTTCGGAATGGGAAAATCAAAAAGATGAAAAAATAGTTGGAGTTACAATAGGTTCTAAAGGCGTAGATTTGGATTTAACGAGTTCTTTTCCAATATCTATACCATATAGTGGCTCCATTACTAAAGTCATTGCTACGGTCAACACAGCACCCACAGGAGCCGATTTAATTGTAGATGTAAATATAAACGGTACTTCAATTTGGAATACTACACAAGCAAATAGAGTAACTATAACTGATGGTAATACAACAGGAAATCAAACTTCTTTTGATACTACTTCTATTAGTGAAAATGATGTTATTACTATGGATATAGACCAGATAGGAAGTACAACAGCAGGACAGGATTTGACTGTTTTAGTAATTATTAATAAATTATAAGGAGAAATAAATGGTATCAATTACAATTACTGATAAAAAATATAATGGAAGTTATTATTATCTTTGGTGTGATGTACAAGAAGATTCGGGAGATATTTTAAAATATACTTTTAAAGTTAATTCTTTAAAAATGGAATTAACAAATGAAGAATTACAGAATAAAGTAGAAAATGCGTGGATTCTAAAACAAACTGGGGTAGATTTAAATTCTGGTGGATTAGTACCCGAACCGGAAACTCCCGTGGAACCGACACAAACAGAACTAGATATACAAAATTTGGAATCGGAAATTTTAGATATTTCAAGTCAGATAAAAAATCTAATAAATTCTATGAAAGAAGATGAAGAACTTACAAAAATA
>CAZIXJ010000446.1:0-2865 GCA_964542835.1 uncultured Hyphomicrobiales bacterium | reverse complement strand
AACTTCGAATATGAATAAACTCTGTAGCTGGATTGGGATAGATGCTCCATTCTTCGTCCTCACGAGCTGATTCACTCTCTTCAACGATCAATTTAAACAAATAGCGCTTTCCATTCATCATCATTTCGCCTACGTTCAAATGTAAGTCTAAATCTTCAATTCGATGTATGGATGGATCGACCTCTATTTCCATGATAGTTTCATTGGCATTCAAAGAGGTACCAAAATGCTCAGTAGAGGACCAGACCATGCCCACCCCCTTAGTTCCTCTTCCTGAAACTAATAGCTCATCATCTGATGTAAAGGACAACTTTGCTTTATCCCTAAGACCGAAACCGTCTACTGCAGCTGCTAAAACAGTAATCCCGTCTAATAATGGGTCATCTAGTGAAAACTCTATAACATTACGCTCCCTGTTCCATGTAGCAATCAAATCGATATCGCGTCCACCCATCATGGCATTGGGGTCAATACATTGCGTGCAAGTTCCATCGACATCACCCATCTTCACGGCCTTAAAGTTTATATTATTTCTTGGCAATGTTCCCATAGTTACGATATCTTGCTCATCATAAGGCGGTACAAAAATCGCTGGACAAATTTGTGTTGCATACGTGGTTAAATAATCTGAATTTTTCATAAATCTCCAAGTCTTAACAGAAGTACTTTGAGTTCCCAGTATTATTTGATCAATCAATAAAATATCATTTGTGTTAATATTATTCACTCCATCTATATCAGCTGCGGCATTGCCAACATCCAAATTAAAACAGTTCACAACTCCTAATATTACTTTCCGAATCTCATCTATATCAGCGGTATTTACCCCACAATCATCTAAAAAGTCAGATGTGTAGTCGGGGCGCACAGTATAGGTCTCATTCGGAAATACTTCAACCTCATATTCGCCATCAGGATCTGTCACCACTGTTTTATTAAAATAACCCGTGGTTGAACTTATATTGACAGTTCCACCCGGAAATCCATAATTAATCCCTTCATCGCAGGCAGGTCCACTTGGGGGGCGCAATACATTACCAGACAAGGTTACAGATTCACAACATATTTCAAAGTCAGGACAGGATAACCCTGGAAATCCATCACAAAATTCGGCATCAAAAAAATTATCTCCCAATCGCACGCCTGTCAAACCAAAACTAAGCGTAGATTCAGAGAAACTATAGCATTCCCCAGGATCAGCTTCAAAGTAGATATCCGTTAAAAATTCAAAGTTATTCGGAACCTGATAGCTACCTGTATAATCAGCAAAAGTAATTTCAAATTGATTCCCGTTGAATGTGATTTGATTGAAAGTTGCCATATGAGACCCTATTGGGGAACTTAGGTACGAGGCCTCTGTCGCTACCTCATCAATTTGAGTGATGCTCGGATCTAAGGTTACTGTCAATTTCAAGCCCGCCAGATCCTCATTAACTAACCCAGTTATCCCTAACCGAACTCGATCACATTCTCCTGTCTCCAAAAAGCAAACGCCCCATTCTGAACAAACATCCTGGGAGCAGGGGCAGTCCAAGGTTAAATCAGTACAAAACAATGGCGGTGGATTGCTTAAATAATTATCTCCGATAATTAAAGGGGTATTGGTTCCAGTGCCCGTACCAACTTGGCCTAAAGTTATGCTACCTAGATCAAAATCATGACAATCATTTTCTGGGGGATTTAAAACAATATTTCCCAAATGAATGCAGTCCTCTGAACTGGTAAATGGATCAAAGGGTGCTGCATAGGTCAATCGAATATGATTCGGATTGATTTGAAGAGAGGTCCCGCCCCAGTAGGGATGCATTCCAAAGGTTGTGCTTTGAAACGAATTTGAAGTAGCCAAACCGTTTATAGTCAAATTGGGATCATTTAAATAGATGTAAAAGTATGTCGTTAATATAGGCAGATTGGCAACCCCATTTAGTGTTACACGTAATTCGTTGCAGTTATCTGGATCTTCTTCTACACATATCGACCAATCCGGGCAACTTGTCAATTGCGCATGTAAGGCATTAGAGGATATAGAAAATAATCCCAGGAACAGTAACATAAACAGGTTTAAGCATTTTTTTCGAGTACCGAATAAGCTCATGATGAGTATCGGTATTTTCTTCTTTCCGCTTATGCCTGCAGATGGATTAAGGTTGTGCGGTTGTGCGGTTGTGCGGTTGTGCGGTTGTGCAAAAGTATCCATAATTTCTATATTTATGTAGGTGATTAAATCATATTGATACTCAAATTTAAATAAAAAAATGCTTTAACGCAAATATTTTGTTTGCTTTTCTGTAAAAAAGTCGTTATTTAACAGCAATTTAATCAATTGTGCATACAATCATTCTGCATTGAACAATACCTTTTAATTATCTAAAAAGTAGATAACATTTAGATATCGCAGTAGCAAGTTGCAGCGGTATTTTGTTTCTGATTGTCTTATTTGGCTTTTTGAAGGGTGTGGTTTAAATGATCTGGTTTTTGGTGAATTTTGATGCGTTCATCCCTTTTGGTTTATTTCGGTCTTTTTGTGTTCTGGGCAGGGTTATCTATCAGGTCATGAGACAGGGCATGCCCTGTCTCAATCGAAAATAAACCTTATCAAAAAACAAGGAGTTCGTTTTGGGCAAAATCAAACCACGCCAATAAATTGCCGAGCGTAGCGTACTGAGGGTCGTATTGTAACAGTCTCATTCCCTATTCTGTGGCGTGCAGGGCCCGAAATGGTCAAGGCAACCGGATTCCCGTGTAAGGGATGGTAAGGGCGCGACTGGAAGGAGCGGTACCCCCCAACTTGTTGGCGGGGGACGGAACCCCTGAACAGCCCGACCCAGCCCTGACCCGGAGCGGGTGTGAATCACCGAATCGGAT
>CAZIXJ010000445.1:0-2874 GCA_964542835.1 uncultured Hyphomicrobiales bacterium | reverse complement strand
GGAGGATTTATTGACATTGTAATATTTTTTTCTCTCTCAATATGCAAAACAGACTTTTTTAGGATGCTCTAATTAAAACCTCAAAATAAGATTTTCATCTTTCGGATAATGCCTGATAGATTTATCCGAAAAAAGAGCTAATCTCAATTCGATTTTGTCTTTTATGTTGTCAAAAAATCCGATTGATTTCAGTTCTATTGCAAAATCAATGCAGTCATTGAATTTGTATTGAATATCTTTAATTGCTCTGTTGCTTTTATTTTGCATTTTAAAATGATTTGTGCCGATATTAAAATGTACATCACTACTGCCGGAAAAAGAAATTAACAATTCATCTTTTTCAGTTAGTTTAGTGCTTGTATTAATTCGCAAATAGAAATAATTGTAATCAGTACCGAAATAAATGTTAGAAATATCTTTGGAAATTTTATGCATTGCTGCATTGTCTGATTCTGTAAAATACACTCCTGCATTTTCCCAGCCTGTAGAATCAATATTTCCTGTGAGTTCAGGTTTTATAGTGTCTTTCGGTACAATTAGTTCTCCCGGAATATTGCCGGTATGAACGGGGAGCTTTACATCTTCGGGTATTTCATTATTCATCAGCTCGTATATTTTTGATAAATGCCAACGGAATATCATATCGAATTTATCTTTGTCTTCGGTATGATGCTCGGGTCCGTACCACCAAAACCAGTCTGAGCCTTCAGCGGCAAAAATATGTTCAAATATTTCATTTTTTGTATTATTATCTAATTTGCTTCTATTTTTCTCGAAATCCTCTCTTGCTCTGCCGAGAAGTTCCCACGCTTTTATATCCTCGCGGTCGCCAATCCAAATATTAAAATCGGCATTTATCCAAGAGCCGGAATGTATATGGCTTAATGTATTGTAATCATTATCAGTTACTTCATTGAATTTTACCGTTTCGAGAAGCCCGTCGTCAGAAATACCTCTGTATAATTCTCTTAAAAACGGGACACCGTTTTCTTTGTAAAATTCCCAGCAATTCTCTCCATCAAGTATTACTGATACTACAGCTTTATCAAGCCCGGCATCGCCGTAATTCTTAAGAATTTCATTCCTGATATTATGAAGATTATGAATAAAATCATTTGCTGCGTCCCAAGGCTGCCATTTGGAATATTCAAATCCGATTTTATCAGATAAATAATGGTCTCTGAAAAAAACAGTTACTTCTTTTTCTTTTCCCTGATATTTGAAAGGAAAATATTTTTCCAGATGATTTACTTTTTTTGATTTATATAAAATTTCTTCATCAGTTGCTACCCATTTGATACCACTTTGTGCAATCATATCGAGTGCAGCGTCAGATACCGAACCTTCGGAGGGCTACATACCTTTTGGAGCAAATTTAAAAGTCTCTTCAAATGATTTTATTCCGTCAGTTACTTGTCGTTCTGCATCTTCTTTTCTGCGAAATACCGGTTCGGGCATAATTGCATCGGGCATAGATTCCATAGCAGCTTCAGAATCAATAAGAAGAGGAAGAATAGGATGATAAGCAGGTGATACACTTATTTCTACCTGTCCGAGCTTCTCAAGCTTTTTCATCTGTGGAATAATATTTTTAAGAATTTCCAGATGATATTCCATCAGTATTTCTTTTTCCTCTTCGTTGAAATTCCTGTCTTTCTTGATTAATCTCTGAATATGGTTAACTTTGGAAGAAAAGTATCCTACCCAGGTCAGATTATACCAAATCTGCAAATCAAGCCACTCCTGAGGAGAAAAGTTTGTCAGAGCATAATTTCTGTCTCGGGATTGTTCATATAATTCTCTGTATCTGGGGTGAATATCTATCATATTATCTTTCCGGCATTTGAAAAAATGTTCGAGAATTTCATTTTTCTCGTCATCATTCAGAGCATTAGCCTTTATCATAGTTAATCGCTGTATTTTATCGGTAAACTCACCTGATAAATACTGCTCAATCTGCTTATAAAGAGAAGGTGCAAAATTAAATGTCTGCTTAATTTTAGGAAATTCGTGCAATATTTCAGGTAAGTCGAAATAATCTTTTACACCGTGCATTCTTACCCACGGAAGGATAAATTCATCTTTATATCTGTAATAAGGCTGATGCTGATGCCACAAAAATGCAATTTTAAGTTTTTTCATTTACTAATCCTAATTAAAATAATATTCCAAAATCAATTCCATACACCAGATAAGATTTTGATTCTATCAAATCAAAACTGACAGTAGGAGTAAGAGCAAAATTATCAAAATGAAAGTCGTAAGCCGCCCCCATCCTAATAAAGAATTTATTAGAAGATTCAATCATATTTTCACCGACTATTTCATTTTCTTCAGAATGAATTTCTCCTTCCTCCCTGAAAAGCATATTCGGGGAAACAAAGAATTTGAATCCCTTGTAAGGATGAATGAATATTGGTACTCCAAGTACATATTCAGTTTCTTCAAATATAACTGCTTCAAATAAGCCTCCAATTCCCATTAAAGGTGAAGTGCTGCCAAAAAGATATTCATATTCAAGCCCAATCGTAAAGCCGGTTTCTCCGTTTTCGTATATCCCGGAAGAGGCACCGATAAACAATCCTGCATGATGCGAATAGCCGTGTCCGGTTTCGCTTTTTGTACCTGCTGAATAATCATGCTGGGCAAAAGCAAAAAATGGAATTATTATAAGTAAAATAATTTTTTTCATAGCGTCCTCAATAAAAATATTCAAAATTGTAAAATCTTACTTGATTTTTACAAAAAACTTCCTTATAATATATAATAACTTTTTGCAATTTGCAAATTCGTTTTTTAATATTGGGGTTTTTTATGGAAAAATTTAAAAATTACAACAAATATCAATTGCAAATATCTAAAAATAAATCATTC
>CAZIXJ010000444.1:0-2880 GCA_964542835.1 uncultured Hyphomicrobiales bacterium | reverse complement strand
CCCATCGGGTAAACCCGATGGTTGAGAAAAAATGCAACCGTCCAGATTTCATCGGGACGGGTAAGAAAATGTAGGGGCAGACCTGTGTGTCTGCCCGGAATAAGGAGATAATCCTCCGTCTCGGCTGTGTCCTTTCCTCCTTTTTGAAAAAGGATGTGTCTTGCCGGACACTGAGCGTAGCCGAAGTGTGGCAAGACGGAGGATTTATTGACATTATAATAATTTTTATTCTCTCTCAATATGCAAAACAGTCTTTTTAAGGAAACTCTATTTAAAAAACTGCAATTTATTAAAAATCTATTCGGCTTGATAAATCTGTATTATATCACTACGGATATTTTGTGAGAAGGTGATTTGGGGAAGTCCGGCAGAAAATCTCGGTCAGAACCTTCATAATGAACTATAAAAGCCTGAAGTGAGAGATTGTAGTTCAAAAGCTCAGTTCTAACGTTGGTAGCTAGTTCTTTTAAAATTTCTTCACTGTTGTTTTTTTCAAATAAATCAAATGAAAAAGCCAGTGGTTCATATCTTAGCAGTCTGGCTCCCAGATCACAATCGGGGTCATCGTCTTCGATTTTTACTGTAGTTTCAATATTTATGCTTTTGTAATTTTGAATTATCAACTGTGCATTTGTGTAATCATCATAATAATTCGGAAGAGGCATATACAAATGATAAGGTACGGTTTTTATGTCAGCTATTGCATTCCATTTGTGAATAGCATTTATAAACATCTCAATATCTTTTGCAATTTTTTTTATTTCGCTAATGATACTGCTATCTCTTTCCAAATCTTTAATATTATTAAACAGCAGCATTCCTGAATCGGTTTTTTTTGAGTAAAACGATGCAAAGAAACTAAACTGAAATTCTGAATTTATCAAATCAAGTATTTTCAGTGTTTTTTCTGTAAGAGAGTTGCTTTGCTTCTTGAGAGCTAATTGGAAATCTCGTAATACATAATTTAGATATTTCAAACCTCTGAAAGCAGGATACAGTAATTCGAAATGCCTGTAATTAAATTCAATATTAGCTTCATTCATCCAGTATATCGTTTTGATTACAGGCAGCAATCTCTTGCCTTCCAGGATACGTTCCGGTAATAAGCTAAAATTATTTATTATTTTCAGAATTGAGTCTTTCACGATGATACTATTCTGGTCAGACAAGACTTTAATAATATTTTCATTTAATTCATCATCAGTGAGGTCAAGAATTCTTACTATTTCTTTATTGCTTAACCTAATTCCATTTATTATTGTATTTACAGAATGAACTTTTAGAGTAAGAACGGGCTTTTCGTCAGTTACTTTGAAAAAAAGTCTGTCTCCTTTTTTTAGATTGTTGTGCAGCTTTGCATCAAGAATTCCAACGGGAAGCCTAACACTTGCTATAGAATTATTTGCATCAGTCAAAATAGTTCCGCTTACGATTTCTCCTTTTCTTATCGGAGATGCAATTTCCTTCCGCTTGCGTTGATTATACACAGGCATATAGAAGTTGCGATTATTTGAATAATCGCTTATTGAAGAAATTTTCCCGCTTATTTCGCCAGCTTTTGCCATTTTATTTATAGTATATTATTATTACCTCATTTCATTATCGGCATATTACATATAATACTTAACGGTAGATTAACTTAAATAATTTAAAAATCAGTTTTTCTCTCATCCCCAAACTTGCATGCTGAGCTTGTCGAAGTGCGGATGCTGCATATAATTTATTATTATTATTAGTTATATGTTTACATTTTTTGGCTTATGTTTTTGTTCGTTTCATGCTGAATCAATACACTATCTTTTAGTAAATTTTCATCTTGGAATTTTAAGATATTTTGTTATTAGTAAATTTATGGTTAATAATCAAACTATTTTTGCCAATTATTTTGATAATTAAAAAAAAATTATTATTTTTGATTAAATAAAATCAACATTGTTGTGATTTTGAATAATTTGAAGGAGAATGGTATTCAGTTATTTATCTACAGGAACAGACAGGATTGCTTCAGGCACTAAAAATCGTGTGCTGAGCGGACAAGTGCTTATATTAAATCAGAGCTACGAGCCTATCAGCATTTGTTCACCGCAAAAAGCTATTTTAATGCTTTTTCTCACAAAAGCAGAACTCATTGCCACCAATAAAGATTTATCTATCAGAACAGTAAATCATTCTTATCCATTTCCATCAGTTATCAGGCTAAGGAGATATATTCATTTCCCTTTTAAAAAAGTAGAAATGAGCCGTAAAAATATTTACAGAAGAGATGCACACAGTTGCCAGTATTGTGGCTCTACCAAAGACCTTACTCTGGACCACGTAATACCCAAATCCAGAGGTGGCGGTGATACTTGGGAAAATCTCGTTACTGCCTGCAAAATCTGTAATAATCTGAAAGGCAACCGCACACCCGAAGAAGCTGATATGCCGCTTCTCAGCAAACCGTCAAAGCCTCATCATATTATTTATCTGAAGCAGTTTACATCTAATCTGGATGAATCCTGGAAACCATTTTTATTTATGTAAATAGTTTTTCCAGTTCTTTGTATTTTTCTCTGCTGATAATTTTTTTGCTGAATGCGGTTTCAAGAGTAGCTCTGCCCATTAGTTTGTACTGCTCTAAAAATGCAGGGTGATTTTCAAGGGCGGTTATGTGTTTACGGATAGTATCGGTATCACCTCTTACTATTGGTCCCGTCAGTGGTGTGGCATTGCCGGAATGAATCTTTTCAAAATTATTTTTCAAAGTAGTTTCAATAATCGGTTTTAACAGCAGTTCAGGTTCGAGTTCAATTTCTTTTAAAAGTTCACCACTAAGAGATAATAATGTATTCAAATAATTTGATGCAGCCACTGCCGAAATATGATACAACTCTTTATTTA
>CAZIXJ010000443.1:0-2888 GCA_964542835.1 uncultured Hyphomicrobiales bacterium | reverse complement strand
GTTGGTTTTGAAATAGAAGATAGATTTGTGGTCGGCTATGGGTTGGACTTCGCTGAATACGGCAGAAATCTCAAGGATATTTATATTCTTGATGAAGATGTGAAATAATTATTTAATTTTTAAACCGCATTTTAAAAATTAACTTTATGAAATTACGTCAAATATGAAAAAATCTTAAACGGAGGCAAATTTTTAAATGAGTAATAATCAAAATAATGATAATAACAAGAAAAAAATGAACAATTTCGGTGGGTTTGGTAAAGACCCAGGTAATGGAATGAGGTCAATGATTATCTGGTTGATAGTGATTGGTAGTATCTTTTCATTATACGTTTTTACGAGCACACAGGAACACGAATATCATAAAGTATCTTATACCGAATATAAAAAGTTTTTAGAGCAGGAACTTATTACAGATGCTGTAGTAGAAAAATCCGATTTGAATGACTTTGTTTTCAAAGGTGAATTAAAACAGCCTGTAAGCGTAACTGTTCAGGGACAGCCAAAACAAATTCAGCGATTTTCCACTAAGCTCGGTGTTCTCGATACAGAAACCGAAAAGGAATGGGAAGCTAAAGGAATAAAGTGGACTTACAAGGACGGCAATTCCAGATTCTGGGGTGTGGTAATATCATTTTTACCGTGGATACTTTTAATTGGAATTTATATATTCCTTGTTAGAAGAATGCAGGGCGGAGGTTCAAAAGGTATTTTTTCTTTCGGGAAATCGAAAGCAAAATTGCTTAATGAACATGACCCGAAAGTAACTTTTAAAGATGTGGCAGGAGCCGATGAAGCCAAATATGAACTTGAAGAAGTAATTGAATTTCTTAAAGAGCCTGCCAAATTTCAAAAACTCGGTGGTAAAATTCCGCGGGGAGTGCTTCTTTTAGGACCTCCGGGTACCGGCAAGACTTTACTTGCAAGAGCAGTAGCCGGTGAAGCGGGAGTACCCTATTATACAATTTCAGGTGCTGATTTTGTGGAAATGTTCGTAGGTGTAGGAGCAAGCAGAGTAAGAGATTTATTCGAACAGGCTAAGAAAAGTTCACCGTGTATTGTATTTATCGATGAAATTGATGCAGTAGGTAGGCACAGAGGTGCCGGCGTAGGTGGAGGACATGATGAGCGTGAACAAACTTTAAATCAGTTGCTTGTAGAAATGGATGGTTTCGAGCAAAACAGCGGTGTAATTATAATTGCAGCCACTAACCGTCCTGATGTATTGGATCCGGCATTACTGCGTCCGGGAAGGTTCGACAGACAGGTAGTAGTGGACAGGCCTGACGTAAAAGGAAGAGTAGGGATACTAAAAGTACATACCTCAAAGATACCGCTCGGAGATGACGTAAAACTGGAAATCCTTGCTAAAGGGACTCCCGGACTTTCAGGAGCTGATATTGCAAATATAGTAAATGAAGCTGCATTGCTTGCTGCAAGAAGAGACAGCGAAAAAGTAACGATGTATGACTTTGAAAACGCCAAAGATAAAATATTGATGGGCATAGAAAGAAAAAGTATGGTAATATCCGATAAAGAAAAGGAAATTACAGCATACCATGAAATGGGGCATGCTCTTGTGGGAAGGCTTTCGCCCAATACCGATGCAGTTCACAAGGTTACCATAATACCAAGAGGGCGTGCGCTCGGAGTTACTTCATTTTTACCTGACGAAGAGTTTCACAGCAAATCGAAAGAATATCTTCTGTCAACCATTGCTATGGCACTTGCAGGAAGAGTTGCCGAAAATTTAGTATTCGGAATCAGATCTACGGGTGCTCAGAATGATTTGCAGAGAGCTACTCATATTGCAAAAAAAATGGTATGTGAGTGGGGTATGAGCGATAAAATCGGACCTGTATCATATCAGACACAAAGTGAGGAAGTATTTCTCGGAAAAGAAATGGCACAGCCTAAAGACCATAGTGAAGCTACTTCGCAACTTATTGACAGAGAGATAAAACAGATATTGCTTGAAGCTAATAACAAAGCAGAAAAAATCCTGAATGACAATATTGATATTTTGCACAAAGCTTCAAAATTACTTCTTGAGAGAGAAGTATTGGATGCTGAAGAGCTTGATATTATAATAAAAGGTGACGAAATACCTCCCGTAAATAAAAGCAAGATAAATGCAATGAGGTCAATGGCGTTTAACGGAAAGAAAAATAAAAAGAAATCCGAAGAGCAGGAAGCTGAAGTTAATCAGGACGATAATAAAAAAGATGATAATAATAATCAGGCAAATACATGATATTTGTCTTACTTACGATAAAATGAAAATAATTACAATTATTCAGAGGTGGTAAATTGATGAACAACGAAAATAACGAAAATTTGCAGCAGAACGAAAATCTGCCCAATGCTGATACGGCTAAATCAGAATCTTCTGAGATACAGATAAGGCAAACAGAAGAAATGGTAAAGCATGAATCTGAGCCGGCTATTTTACCCGAACAGGAAAATCCTATTGATACTTCAAAAGTTCAAAGCGGTGAAGTAATAGGCAAATATGAATCTGAAGCTGAGTATCAAAAAGTAATTGACTTGGTGAACAGCGAAATTGAAGAAGCAAAAAAAATAATCGAATCCGGCAATGACTGGAAGGATTACAGAGTTAGATTAAATGATATTAAAGATCGCTTAAAGGCACTTTTCCTCAAAAAAGAAGATAATGATGAAGTAATTTATAAAATAAATGATTTATTTCAATTAATCTCATCCAGGCAAAATGAAGAGAGAGAAAAATTTGACGAAGAAAGCGAAAAAAATTATAATAATCTGAAAATACTCGTAGAAAATGCTATTAAAACTGCTGAAGAAGCTGAAGATTTTAAAAGTGCAAGAACGGGGCTTTTAAAAGCGCAGGAGAATTTCAGAGGAGTGAA
>CAZIXJ010000442.1:0-2907 GCA_964542835.1 uncultured Hyphomicrobiales bacterium | reverse complement strand
CTAATTCATTTCAAAGGCAGGTCTTCCCAATCAAATTAATAAAATTACAAAATTTCAAATAAAATTAAGAATTTTTCCGGTAGTTCGTTATCTTAAGTAAATTTTTTGGTAAAAGGAGTGTAAATGAGTGCGAAAGAAAGAATAGAAGAGCTAAGAAAATTAATTAATAAATATGACGAAGCTTATTATCAGAAAGCGGAATCATTGATTTCAGACCGTGAATATGACGCTCTTTTTGCAGAGCTTCAGGAACTTGAGAATAATAATCCTGAATTAATTACTCCTGACTCTCCTACTCAGAGAGTGGGAGGAAAGACTCAACCGGGATTTGAGACTGTAAATCATAATACTCCGATGCTTTCTCTATCCAACACTTACAGCAGAAAAGAAATAGAAGATTTTGACGACAGAGTGAGAAAACTCCTTGAAACTGATGAATATGAATACTTCTGCGAACTGAAATTCGACGGTGTGGCTTTGAGCGTAATTTATGAGAACGGCATTCTTTCGAGGGGCGTTACCAGAGGCGACGGTTATACGGGTGATGACATAACTCAAAACGTAAAAACAATAAGAGATTTGCCACTAAAAATCCAAGAAAGTGTGTTCGATAATTTTGAAATACGAGGCGAAGTATATATGCGGGAAGATGATTTTATTCGTTTCAATAAAGAAAAGGAAGAGAAAGGCGAAAAAACATATGCAAACCCGCGCAACACCACCGCCGGAAGTCTTAAGCTGCTGGATTCCAAAGAAACAGCACGCAGAAATTTAAGGATGTTCAGCTATTATCTTGATACTTCAGAAGAAAAACTGAACTCACAATCAGAAAATATTGAACTACTTAAAAAAATGGGATTCATAGTAAGCCCATATTCCCGCTTGTGTAAAAATATAAATGAAGTTTCTGAATACATCGAAGAACAGAGAAAGATAAGAGATACTCTTTCATTCCAGACTGATGGAGTGGTAATCAAAGTAAACTCCCTTCGGCATCAACAGGAACTGGGATTTGTAGCTCGCTCGCCGAGATGGGCTATTGCATATAAATTCGAAGCGGAGCAGGCAGAAACAAAATTAAACGATATACAGATTCAGGTAGGCAGGCTCGGAACGGCTACACCGGTAGCAAAACTCGAACCTGTATTCCTTGCAGGCTCTACGATAAGCAATGCTACTCTTCACAATTACGATTATATTAAAGAAAGGGACATCAGAATTGGAGATACAGTAGTTATCGAAAAGGGTGGAGACGTAATTCCAAAAGTTGTTCGTCCCGTACTTTCTGAAAGAAGTGATGAATCAGAAGAATTTGTTTTCCCCCAATACTGCCCGTGCAGCAGAAAAACCAAACTTACCAGACCAGAAGGAGAGGCAAATTATTACTGTAACGACCCTGAATGCCCGTGGCAGTTACGAAAGAGAATAGAACATTTCGTAAGCAGAAACGCTATGGATATAGACGGATTTGGTGAGAAAGTAGTAGAGCAGTTCGCTGAGCTTGGATTCATTCAAAATATTGCAGATATTTATGACATAAAAAATCACAAAGAAGAAATATTAAAACTGGAAAGATGGGCAGAAAAAAGCGTTGAAAATCTTTTGAATGCTATTGAAAATAGTAAAGAAAAGCCTTTTGAAAAAGTGCTGTATGCTATTGGAATCAGATTTATCGGTCAGGGCGGAGCAAAAATACTAGCAAAAAATTTCACTGATTTGGATAAGCTCGCAAATGCAAGTAAGGAAGAATTAACTTCAATAAATGAAATAGGCGAAAAAATGGCTGATTCCATTATTGAATTTTTCAAAGATGAAAAGCAGCAGCAAATCCTGCAGAAGTTAAAAGATGCAGGGCTAAACTTCAAATCATCTTATGAAAAAAAAGATGAATCAAATCTTCCGCTCAAAGGAATTACATTTGTATTTACCGGTGAACTGGAATCTATGACGAGAAATGAAGCAGGCGAAAAAGTAGAATCCCTCGGAGCAAAAAACACAAAATCCGTCAGCAAAAAGACAAATTATGTAGTGGTTGGAGCTAATCCGGGTTCCAAAGCGAAAAAGGCACAGGATTTGGGCGTAAAAATATTAAATGAAAAAGAATTTCTTGAAATGATATAGTATTGTATAATGGAGTGAACAGAAAACAAACCTGAAATCATTTTCATAGTCTGAATAAAAAAACGCAATTTACTCAACTTTTTTCTTGCTATCTTTAAATTAATCTCTTATTTTTACAGTTAAATAATATTAACGATTGTATAAATTATTTTGAAGGATTTGATAATATGAAACAAGCATTATGGATATTACTTATTTCCATCTCTTTACTGTTTTTATCCTGCTCTGATGACAGCAGTTCTCCCTCAGACGATCTTGATGATACTTTTGAACTTACAGGTACAGTAGTACTGGATGAAGGAGTGGAAATCACTGAGAAAGCCCACGTTTACTGCGTATGGAAAAAGCCTATGAGCGGTATGTACATTCACGGCAAAAGCCCGATAGACTGGGACAACCGCAATTTCACCATCAATCTTGAAACTCCTCTGCCTGATGATTGCTATTTCGAGGATGGTCTTGCATTTTGCTACATATTCGTATTCGAACATCAGGGATATTTCGGGGATATTAATGAAAACACTGCAATTTCCAATGCTATCGGCAACGGAGGCAACAGAGGCGTAGTTCTTCTGGATAATCTTGATAATGATATTATCGCAAGAGACTTTCCTAATGCCGAAAGAGGGTTTATTATGGCTGAAATCACAGAAGACGAACAGGGCAAATTTCACTTTACGGAAAACTCTACTTCTTTGAATATAACTATAAAAAAATAGCTTTAAAAAAAATATTTTAAAATGGAATGATTGCATTTTGTAATCATTCTTTTTTTTTGTAAATTGC
>CAZIXJ010000441.1:0-2917 GCA_964542835.1 uncultured Hyphomicrobiales bacterium | reverse complement strand
TTAGAACCATATAGATTATTTTGGAAAGTTCTAAATAATTTAAGTTTTTATTATGGAGATACTACAGATGGTGGAGGAGGGGTTATAAGTTTTAAGGGGTTTTGTTCAATAAGAAATAACTTGATTTATTGTTTTGATTGTTTTGATGTAAAATTTATACCATACTTAATCCTCCATTTTTTTATAAATTCTTTTCTTTTATACAATCCTATATTATAACCTATTCCACCATTATTTTCAGTTGTATATAACTCTGTATAATTACCTCCTACAGATATTTCAAAATTTTTAAAGAATGATTTCTCTTTAATATTCTGAGAATATGACATATTAGATAAAATTATTATATAGAGTATAATTATCCTTTTCAAAGAATTCTCCTTTCTTAATTTTTACTTATTGAAATAACAAATTACATTTCACAAATAAAATAAAAAAAATTATTATGAACTATTAAACATGAACATACCCACCTCCTATTTTTAAATTATAAAGCCGTTCTAAATCTAGGAAGTAATCTTTTAATTTATTCCTATATTTTTTTATCCCTTTATAAAGATTTTCCATTCGTATCTAAAACAATTTTATGAATTAATTTTTGTAATACAAAATATATTAAATACTTTTTCTAAATTTTTATGCATTTCCTACTTTTATTACTCTAACGCTGGGCATGAGCGATCCAGACTTCGAAGCAAAATCAACAATACCATGTATAAGAATGTTGTCCGAAGTCATCAAATTAGTTAAAATCTAAATCGCTGTCTGGATTCGATCCATGCAAATGTTAGAGTTTTTATTAGAAAAAACCTTCCAGAAAAGTTATCTCTGGAAGGTTTAAAGATATTATTTTGCAAAAATCATTTTTTTAGTAAAAACTTCATTCCCGCATCTTAGTTGATAGATGTAGACACCAGAGGAAACTTTTGCTCCATTTGCATCAGTTGCGTTCCAATTTATAGTATGATATCCAGCATTCATTCTATTGTCTACAAGGGTCTTAACTTTTTTTCCTGTGATTGAATATATATCTATCTTTATTTTTTGTTGTTGTGGTAATCCAAATTTTATTTGTGTTGTAGGATTAAATGGATTAGGTGAATTTTCTCCAAGAACTATTTCTGTTGGATTGGATGAATTTCTTAAAATTGGTGAAATACTAAAATCAACATGGATTGTTGCCGAGACCGTTTCACTCCCTTTTGTAACAGTGCATTTATAATCAGTATCACTTTGAATAACATCAGTCAGACTTCTACTATTACCTGATGGTATTGCATGCCAGTTATTATCGCTCCACTTTTCATACCATTGATAACTAGTTGAACCTGTTCCTCCTTTTACATTTGCTGTCCATGTTCCTTTTGCAGTATATGGATGAGCACGTGTGCTTTTTGGAGTTTGAGTTCCTATTAAAAAAGTTGGACCAGATATTGATAACGTTAATGGTATAGAGATATAATTTCCATATGTTTTAAAATTATCATAATATCTATTTGATGCTGGAATTCTAAAAGTGGTAATAAACTCTATATCATTATCATAATCCAAATTGGTGCAATAACCTATCGAAGGATAATATCCATCAAAAAAATCAGGTTCTGAATTACAATAATATGACACATCATTAATAAAAGAATGATTTGTATAATACTCAAATTTCCAATTATCTTTTCTATATTGAGACCATTTTAGATGACTAATACCGACAAATCCCCATTGCCAATCAGGAGCTTCAGGATATGTATTGAAATAAATATCTAAGGTATGATGAGAATCTCCAAAATCCCAATCCATAATATCTAACCAATCAACAATAGATTCTTGAAAATTAACTTTATCTCTTATACCACCATATAACTCATTTGCTACACAATTAGAGTAATCTGCTCTAAAAAGCACCAAATTACAATCCTCTGTGCATAAATTTCTTAAAAATGTATTATATGGTCCGTTATCCCCGTGTGTAGCATCAGCAATTATAAATCCTACAATATTTGATTCAAACAAATTCGCATAAGGATACCGACCATGTAAACAAATCTCTCCTGGTAACACTCCAAGATCCTCAAATTCATCATCAAAATCCCCTTCACGCGAATAGTTATATCCAAAGACATTACAATTTGCTCCTGAGCTCACTAGCATAGCGTGTCTGGTTTTTCTAAATATATTATTTTCAATTAAACAATTTGTAGTATTTGCACCTAGTACGACACCATACCCCTTTCCTTGCGGTTCACTATCATAATTTGTAGCATGGTGTATATAACAGCCACTAATTTCAATGTGTGAAGAACGTGAAACCGCCACATGGTAACCTGTACAGTTATAACTTTCTACACCTATAATCCAACAATTTACAGATTTTTCAAAAGAAAATGTTTTACCTTGATAACTTTTAGAAGTATTGTTTCTTTGTATTTTAAAATTTTCAAACCCTATATTATATGCAGGATTAATTTTCCTTACCCACATATTATTGCTAGATAAATAAGTTTTTGAAGCTTCATCTTTTATGTAAAAATCATTTGTGCTTGCATTAACAACTCTTGAAATTTGTCCTATATAAGAACTATTACTACCATAATCATCATCAAATCCAGGTTCAGAAAAAAGAATCCAATCACCATTATTAAAACCATTATTTTGCGCATAGATATGAGAATTACCTTTATTAATATCATTCGTAATTGATTTTGAAGAACCATTCCATGAGCCATTAATTGTAAAACAATTCATATCTTTATCAATATCAAAATTTAGTACAGTAGCATTTGAACCAGATGAACCTTCGCCGAGAAAAATTATTCCTGATTTTTTACAATTATTTATTGTTATTGTACTTGAAATATTATAAGTGCCAGAAGGAAAGAATAATACAGTTGTACCAGGTAAGGTGTTAGCTTGGGTAATT
>CAZIXJ010000440.1:0-2917 GCA_964542835.1 uncultured Hyphomicrobiales bacterium | reverse complement strand
GTTGTTAGTTAATGATGATTTTCTTATATTTAATTAATAATATTGTTAATAATATTATTTAATGAATTTATAAGCAATTTAGCACAATTATTATATATGGAGATAGAGCAATGAGCATATTAAGAGGAGTTTGGTTTGATAAAATAGATCCAATCATTACAAATTGGATGTCTCGCTATGGTTACCTTATTTTAAGAATTACTATCGGGATAGTTTTCTTTTGGTTCGGATTTCTTAAATTTTTTCCCGGATATAGTCCTGCACAGGAATTTGCCACCAAAACAATTACAATGTTAAGTTTTGGACTTATTCCTGATTTTATTATAATTAACGGATTGGCTTTTTGGGAAGTACTCATTGGCATAGGTTTAATATCCGGAAAGTTTATACGAGAAACATTACTGTTGTTGTTTCTTCAAATGGCAGGTACTTTCGCACCGATTTTTTTATTGCCAAATGAAGTATTTACACACTTCCCATACGCACCAACTATGGAGGGTCAATATATTATCAAAAACCTGGTTCTCGTATCCGCCGGGATTGTCTTAGGCGGCAGGAATCACAAGGGTTCAACAGTTTTTAATAAAAGTAAAAGAAAGAAAGACATAAGCAATAAATAGCTACGAATGTCTTGTTCAAAAAATGGTTTAAGTCTTTCTATGAATTTTTTTCAATTGAAAAAAATTCATAGACAATGTTAGTTTATTTAATAAGAGTTTAACTGCTTAGTGATTAACTATTAACGGCTCAAAAAAAACTAATAACTAATCACTAATAAACTAACCACTAATCACTAATAAACTAATCACTAATAAAATAATCACTAATAAAATAATCACTAATAAAATAATCACTAATAAACTAATCACTAATAAACTAACCACTAATCACTAATAAACTAATCACTAATATTTATTCAATATTCTGAATTTGCTCGCGAATTTTCTCAAGCTCTTCTTTCAGTTGGACAGTTAATTGAGAAATTCTGGCATCATTAATCTTTGAGCCGATAGTATTGGCTTCTCTGTTCAGCTCCTGCAGAAGGAAATTGATTTTTCTTCCTACGGGTTCTTTTTGCTTGATAATATCGAAAAAATATGAAATATGTGAGCGCAATCTGACTACTTCTTCTGATATATCGAGCTTATCCGCCATAAGAACCATCTCCATCTGAAGTCTTTGCTCATCAATTTCATCGCTTTCGAAGAGCTGAGCAATTTTTTGTCTTAATTTTTCTCTTGCTTCAGGTATTCTCGCAGCTCCGAGACTTTCAATTTCGCCTGATTTTTTTTCAATTCTTTTCATTCTGGATATCATATCCTGCGAAATTTGCTTTCCTTCTCTTGTTCTCATATTGTTAAGAGAACGAATGCCGATAGTCAGTGCTTTTATTACGGGTTTCATCAGCAGTTTATCATCTTCAGGCTCATCTTTATCCATAAACATATCAGAAAACTGAAGAAGATGCTCGAGCTTTACTGTTTCTCTGATTTTTAATTTCTTTTTCAGCTCGTTCAATTCAGTAAAGCATTTCTCCGCAGTAATATCATCAATTGCAAATTTTTGCATTTCCGCATTAATATCAAGATTGATATTTACCTGAATAGAACCTCTTGAAATACTTTTCTTTATGGTATCTCTTATTATATTTTCTTTATGCTGAATCGAACGCGGCATTCTGCAACTAATATCCAAATGTCTGCCGTTAAGACTTTTTAGCTCTACAATTGCAGTAATTCCATTTTCCGATGCTTCGCTTTTGCTGAAGCCTGTCATACTTCTCATCATATTACTCTCTTATTCTTTATTTTTTTAATAATTATAATTTTTTATTTTTCATTAAAATACTTTTTTGCATACTCGATATAATGCCTGCTAATGCTATTCATTCTGTCAAGTTCTTCAGATTTGAGCATTCGTACCGGCTTTGCCGGCACTCCCGCCATTAAAGTTTCAGGCGGTACTTTGTACCCTTCCCGGATAAGTGAACCTGCAGCTACAAGTGAAAATTCACCGATTTCGCTTCCATCCAGCACAGTGGCACCAATTCCTATCATTGCCCCTTTCTTTACTGTACTGCCATGCAGATTTACAGAATGAGCTATCGTTACGTCATCTTCAATATTGAGCGGAAACTTACCGTTTGTAACGTGAAGCATAGACATATCCTGTATGTTTACTCTGTTTCCAATCCTTATATAATGCACATCGCCTCTTATTACAGTATTGAACCATACTGAGCAGTCATTACCGAATTTTATATCTCCAGTAAGTTTTACTCCGTCCATAAGATAAATATTCCCTTCAAATTCAGGACTTTTACCTTCATACGAATAAATTTTGGCGCCTAAATTAAATATCATTACAATTATTTTCAATTTACATTACATAATAACTAACAAAAATAATAAAAAATAATTGTTTATTCCGAAAAATATGTGATTTTTTTTGTAATTAAATTTTGAACGGTTTGCATCAGTAATTTATTACTTCACTTTATAATTTGAGTAATCCATAATTACTTTTCCAAGAGTAGTCTCATCTTTGTCTTTTTTCTCTATGTTTTCTACCTGTCCCGTCATATACGCAGGAATCATACTGTTTTGAATTTCAAATTCCACTATGATTTTATCGGGGAGGTCATTTGGATGGTCGGCATATTCGAAATTAAGCGAATATTTTCCTTCGTTTTTTGTATAAGTTTGCATTTTCATTAATATATTTTTTTCTGAATTAATCCACATTTCGGCAAGAACAATTTCAGATTCACTGCCTGAAGGAATTATTTTAATGTGATGCGCCTGTGAGTTGTTTATTTTTTCCTCGCTGAGATATATTGCAGTATGAGGTTCTCTCAATATTAGCATATATTCAAGATTTGTACCGTTTTTAGGGAGTAGTGCAAATCCATCAGCTT
>CAZIXJ010000439.1:0-2940 GCA_964542835.1 uncultured Hyphomicrobiales bacterium | reverse complement strand
TAAAAAGCCCCTTTTTGCAAGTGATAAGGAAAAATAAATATGTTAAAAATAATAAGAGATAAAAAATGAAAAATTAATTAGGATAAACAGAAATTTTCTTTCTGTCTCTTCCAAATCTTTCAAATTTAACTACTCCGTCAACAACGGTAAAGATAGTATAATCTCTTCCGAGTTTAACGTTTTTTCCCGGGTGGATTTTAGTTCCGCACTGGCGAACAAGTATATTGCCTGCGGTAACAGTTTCACCACTGAATTTTTTTACTCCTCTCATTTGAGGATTCGAATCTCTACCATTCTTGGTAGATCCCATCCCTTTCTTATGAGCCATAACTATATCCTCAGTTATTTAAATTAATATCTGTAATTTCAATTTCAGTAAATTTAGTTTTATGGCCATTTAATTTGCGATAACCTTTTCTTCTTTTCTTATGAAATACTAATATCTTATCGCCTCTGCCATGCTCGATTATTTTTGCCTGTACTTTTCCGTCTAAAACAGGAGTACCTACCTGAGTGCCATTATCGTCAGATGCCATATAAATTTTATCGAATTCAAGTGAGTCACCCGGCTCTCCGCTAAGTAAAGGCACTATATATTTTGAGTTTTTTTCTACCTCAAACTGCTGCCCTGCTATTTCTACTACTGCTAACATTATTCTAACCCAAAAAAATAAATTATAATTTACAAAATAAGAACTTGCAATATAAAACTTTTACAGATAATATGCAAATAAATTATGCACTTTTTGATTTACTTTTTTTCAGATTGAATCCGTAAACGGGTTCAGCGCCTTCATCTACAGCTTCTTTTGTAATTATGCAACTTTTTATATTTTCTCTGTCAGGCACTTCAAACATTACAGGAAGCATTACATTTTCTACGATAGAACGCAATCCTCTGGCTCCTGTTTTTCGGGATTTAGCTTTTGCAACTATGGCATCTAAAGCGTCATCATCAAAAACCAGCTCTACATCTTCAAGTGCCAGAAGTTTCTTGTATTGTTTGATAATTGCATTTCTCGGCTCTGTAAGTATTCTTTTAAGAGTTTCATCGCTCAAATCATGGAGAGGAGTAAATACCGGAAGCCTTCCGATTAATTCGGGTATAAATCCGAATTTC
Organism: uncultured Hyphomicrobiales bacterium; assembly: GCA_964542835.1. Classification (GTDB taxonomy): domain Bacteria; phylum Bacteroidota; class Ignavibacteria; order Kapaibacteriales; family UBA2268; genus CAZIXJ01. The sequence continues at coordinate 1,820 of CAZIXJ010000439.1, read as the reverse complement.
ATTAAATCTTCAGGTTCTGCATATTTTAAAAGTTCATAAGTCTCTTCAATTTTGGAAGAAGATTCGGCTGTAAAACCTATTGTGTTTTTCTGTAATCTTTGAGCAACAATTTTTTCCAGGTCAACGAATGCACCACCTGTAATAAAGAGAATATCTTTTGTGTCGAGATACAGAAGTGGCTGCTCGGGATGTTTTCTGCCGCCTTTCGGAGGTATTCCCGCTACCGTGCCTTCAAGAATTTTCAGCAGTGCCTGCTGTACTCCTTCTCCCGATACATCTCTAGTAATAGATTGTGCCTCGCTTTTCCTTCCGATTTTATCAATTTCATCTATATATACTATTCCCTTTTCAGCAAGCTGTACGTTATAATTGGCTGACTGAAGAAGTTTAAGCAATAGTGATTCAACGTCGTCACCAACATACCCTGCTTCAGTAACGGTAGTAGCATCGGCTATTGCAAACGGTACCTGAAGTATTCGGGCAAGTGTTTTTGCTAATAAGGTTTTTCCCGTACCCGTTGGTCCGGCAAGAAGAATATTTGATTTTTCAATTTCTACATCTTTATAACCAACGTCAGCATCTTCCGAAATAATTCTTTTGTAATGATTATAAACAGCAACAGATAATATTTTTTTAGCATCATCCTGCCCGATTACGTAATCGTCGAGCATTTTCATAATTTCGGATGGCTTTGGAAGTCTCATTGGTTGTTCTTCAGCCTGCTGTTGCTTATTTTTTTGTTCAGCTTCGTAATATGGATTTTTTGTTTGCGGCATAATTATTTCTTACTTTCCTTTTTTTCTTCGTCAAGTTTATTAGATGAATCGAGTACTTTATCAATAATTCCATAATCAAGGGCTTCCTGAGCAGACATATATTTATCTCTGTCAGCATCTTTCTTGATTTGTTCGGCGTCTTTTCCTGTATGCTTTGCTATTATTTCATAAAGGCTGTCTCTCATTCTTAATATTTCTTTCGTATAAATTTCAATGTCAGAAGACTGCCCCTGAGTACCTCCTGAAGGCTGGTGCATTAATATTCTGGAATTTGGCAATGCAAATCTTTTGCCTTCGGTACCGGCACATAGAAGTACCTGAGCCATAGATGCACCCATTCCCATACAAATAGTGGATATGTCATTTTTTACGAACTGCATGGTGTCATAAATGGCAAGTCCGGATGTTACACTTCCACCGGGTGAATTAATATAAAGATTAATGTCTTTTTTGGGGTCTTCGCTTGAAAGAAAGAGCATCTGCGCAATAGCGAGGCTTGCTACATAGTCATCAATCGGAGAGCCGATAAAGATTATATTATCTTTAAGCAATCTTGAATATATGTCATATGAACGCTCACCGCGGCTTGTCTGTTCAACTACTATTGGAATAAGCTGATTATTCATTGTTATTTCCATTTTTTAAAATTATACAAAAATATATTAACGAATTTCTGCTGAATATGTTTAAATAAATATTTGAATTTTAATCAACACGCAATTTAGAATAAAGAAAAAAACACTTAAACTTGTCTTACGGCAAGTTTCTTTCTTTTGGGAAAAGGAGGAAATATTTCCCATTTTCAAAAGGCATTCATTACGAGCATCCTAAAAAAGTCAAAATCAATTATTGAGAGTGAGAATAATAAATACTAATATTAATTAATCCACCGGCTTAATCGTTTTGGGCAGGAAAGAAATTTTCCATATCAATACATATTAATTGCGATTAGCAATTTCTTCGATAATCTGATTAAAGAATTATGTTGTATCAGATAAATTTGATTATCTGAGTTGGTTCATACATAGATGAGTAAAAAGATAA
>CAZIXJ010000438.1:0-2943 GCA_964542835.1 uncultured Hyphomicrobiales bacterium | reverse complement strand
TTCTGTGGATATTTTGAAAGCCAAGGATTCTGACCTGATAATAGAAGCAGCAACTGAAAAAAAAGAAATTAAATTTTCACTTTTCAGAAAAATCAGTGAAATTGCAAAAGATGATGCTATTCTTGCATCCAACACTTCCACTATTTCTATTACTGAAATTGCCGCACAGACTAAAAAGCCTGAAAATGTTATTGGTATGCACTTTATGAATCCTGTACCGATGATGAAGCTGATAGAGGTAATTAAAGGGCTTACTACAAGCGATGAAGTTTATAATACTATTATGGACCTTTCTGAAAAATTAGGAAAAATACCCGTAGCTGCTAATGATTATCCCGGATTTATTGCAAACAGAATATTGATGCCTCTTATCAATGAAGCAATTTTCTCATTGATGGAAAATATCGGTACCGTTGATGGTATTGATAACGTAGCAAAGCTCGGATTCGCTCACCCAATGGGACCTCTTATGCTTGCTGATTTAATCGGGCTTGATACAACTCTTGCAATTATGGAAGTATTGCATAGTGATATTGGCGACCCACGCTTCAGACCTGCACCTTTACTTAAAAAACTTGTAGCTGCCGGTCATTACGGAAGAAAATCAGGTCGAGGATTTTATGATTACAGCGGTGAGAAACCTTCACCTGTTTGTTTCCATTAATTAAAAGGAGAAGATTTATGCCTGAAAGTACTAAATATACATCGAATAACGTTCACGTTCTTGCTGCTTATGATGCCGAAACTCATGGAAATTATGATGAAGCTATCGAGCATTATAAAAAAGCACTTGAAGAAAACCCGAAACTTGGCATTGTATATAAGCATATTGGCAATGTTCATTATCGTATGGGAAAAATTGAAGATGCAATCGAAAATTTATCCAAATCTGCTGAGCTTTTACCTGATTTTCCGACTGTTTATTATGAGCTTGGTCTTGCTTATTATCGAAAAGGCAGTATAAAAAAAGGTATCCAGCTATTTGATAAAGTAATAAAACTTGATGATAATTTTGTACAGGCTTATTACTGGGCAGGGATATTGAGTTATCATGCCGGGCATTTAAAAGAGGCAAGAGATTATTTTGATACTGTAATCAAGAAAAGCCCTGGATATATAATTGCATATTTTCATAAAGGAGTTACCGAACTAAGGCTCGGATTTTATGAAGATGCGGCGAGATGTCTCACCGAAGTAGTATCCAAAAATCCTGAAAGTCCTTCATCTTTTGCATTGCTCGGGGATGCTTATCTTAATCTGGATAATAAGTATGAAGCACGAAAAGCATATAAAAAAGCTTTGGAACTTGACCCTGATGACGTAAAAGCCAAGAATGGATTATCTCAACTCGATGATTTCAAAGAAGTGATATTCTGATATTAACATATCTAAATACATCGGATCTCCTTAAAATCATCTGATGTCTGAAGAAAAAATATAATAGTAGAGACAGGGCGAAGCCTCGTCTCTACGTTTGATTTTCTGGGCAGACACGCAGGTCTTGCCCCTAGATTTATTTACCCGTTGGGTAAACCCAACTGTTTTTACAAAATTCCTTACTTGAGGGGTGCTTTTGAAAATCTTTGATTTTCAAAAGCGGGGTGGAATGAAACATCTCAATGAACGAATATTTTTATACTCTCTGCCTAAATGGCGATACTCCGTATCGTATTTACGCTGTATATTCAGCCATTTTAAACGCCCCGATGAAATCGGGATGTAAGAAAGACAGAGGGTTTATTTGTCTTGCAGTAGAAAGATTGTCATATTTGAATTTGTTATCAAAAATCCATCTAATCACCGAGACAAATACCGATTCCTCTTGCAGTTTTCAGAATATATGCATCTTCTTCGATATAGTTATATTTATTGATTGCTTCTTTTAGTTTTACGGATGTAATGCTGTTATTTTTGTAGGAAACCATTTCTCCGAATTTACCTTCGAGAACCATTTCAAATGCTTTTACGCCAAACATTGTGGCAAGTATTCTGTCAAATGCAATTGGTACGCCACCTCGCTGAAGGTGCCCCAATACGGTTACTCTCATATCGTGTTCTACGCCTGCATCTTTAAGCTCTTCCATTAATTTATAGGCTACACCTCCATATTTTTTATTTCTGTATCCAATTTCGTTGCTTTTTTCAGAATATGCTTCACCACCGATTGGTTTTGCACCTTCTGCTATTACGATATTAGCAAATCCTGTATCTTTTTCAAATCTTTTTTCGATGGCTTCTACTACTTTATTTATGTCATAAGGAATTTCGGGAATAAGGCACACTTCAGCACCACCTGCTACGGCAGATTGAAGACCAATCCAGCCTGCATCTCTACCCATTACTTCCATTATCATAATTCTGTTGTGGCTTTCTGCAGTAGTTACCAGTTTATCCAAAGATTCAGTGGCTACCTGTACAGCTGTTCTGAATCCAAAAGTGTAATCAGTAGCTGATAAATCATTGTCTATCGTTTTTGGCACGCCAATGATATTGAGTCCTTTTTCGTATAGTTTCTGTGAAATCCTCTGGGAGCCATCTCCACCAATGCTAATTACGGCATCTATACCCATATATTTCAATTTTCTTATCATTTCATCTGAAATATCAATCGAACCCCAAGTGCCATCGTTATTTTTTACGGGCCACTCGAATGGTCCGCCTTTGGTAGTAGTTTTAAGTATAGTTCCTCCCCGGAAATGAATACCGGATACTTTTTCATTATCAAGCACTACTACTTCAGTAGGTTCACGTAAAATACCATCGAATGATTTGATGGAACCCACTACTTCCCAGTTTTTTTCCTGTGATGCTCTTTTTACAATAGCTCTGATTACTGCATTCAATCCGGGGCAATCACCACCACCCGTTGCAACTAGCACGCGTTTTGTCATAATCTTTTATACTTTTTATTGTTTAATACTTATTATATTGTCAAAACTAATA
>CAZIXJ010000437.1:0-2952 GCA_964542835.1 uncultured Hyphomicrobiales bacterium | reverse complement strand
AATATTGCTCTGCCCCTGTGCAAAAGTTACTGCAACTGCAACTACCAATAAAACCATTGCTACTATTAATGCAGTAAGCATTTGTTTTTTCTTTGATGCCATTGATAAATCTCCTTATAAAAAATTATAAATCAATATTTGCTGTTTTTAAGGCTTTTCTAACGAAACCATTGCCTTTTTTAATTAATAATTCAGCTTCATTTTTATCCTTGTCAGCCATAATCATTACTATAGCAGTTTTTACTTTGTAATCACTTTTTACGAGATATTCAGAGGATTTGTCATAATCTGCCCCTGTAATTCTCATCAATATACGTTTAGACCTTTCAATTAATTTAGAATTTGTCATTTGAAGGTCTATCATTACGTTACCGAGAGTTTTTCCGAGCTTAATCATTGAAGTGGTAGTAAGCATATTAAGAATCAATTTTTGTGCAGTTCCCGATTTCATTCTTGTGGAGCCTTCGATTATTTCAGGACCTACTTCCGGTGCAATAATTACATTTGCATTAATACCCTGCGAATTGATATGCTCTCTTGTGGATGTTGTGATAAAAATAGTTTTACAACCGATTTTATGAGCGTAATTAACTGCACCAATTACGTAAGGAGTTCTCCCGGATGCAGCAATTCCGCAAAGAATATCAGGTGGTTTAATTCCGAATTTTTTTACATCTTCAGCACCGTTTATCTGATAATCTTCAGCACCTTCCTGAGCTGTAAATACGGCATCTTTTCCTCCGGCAATCATTCCCTGAACCATTTCAGGATTACTTCCAAAAGTTGGAGGGCATTCTGCAGCATCTAATATCCCGAGTCTTCCGCTTGTGCCTGCTCCGGCATAAAAAAGTCTGCCACCGGACTTAAATGAATAAGTAATTAAATCTGTAGCCAGGGATATATTCGGAATTTCTTTCTCTACGGCATAAGCTACTTTTTTGTCTTCATTATTAATGAGTTTGAGAATTTCTCCTGTTGACATCTCATCAATACTGATTGAATCAGGATTGTTCTGTTCAGTTCTCAAAGCAGCGATTTCTTCGAATAATTTATTTTCCTGCATTTTTAGTATTCATATTTATTACATTATCTAATTTATCAGGTGTAGAAATATCTTTTCCTTCTATTGCTGTAATGTAATCACCCACAAGAATTACGAGTTTTATCTCAATATTATCAGCCGGTGGTCCGGGATCAGTAGGATGAGTATTTACAAAATTGAAAAACACCGTTCCAATATTATATGAAGCCCAGAATTCATGAGAATAGGTTACTCCGTCATCAGTCCAGAATACATTTGTAATCGGAAGAAGCTCAAATCCCTGATTTGTTTCCTGATAGAACAGTACAGTACCGTAATCGTAAACATCAGCATCAATTAATGGAACGGAAAATTCCTGAAAGAAAGTAAATTCATCGCCTCCTTCATATAAATTCCAGTTATCCGATTGCAAAGTAAGAAACTGAGTAAATATACTGGCGTTGCCGCCTTCATAGACGGTAGGTCCTGAATCTTCAACACAAGAAGTGAAAAGTAATACAGATATTATAAATATTATTTTTTTCATCTCTATTCCATAATATAAAAAACAAAATTTAACTTTTTTACAATAACTAAAATAAACAAAAATAATTTTAAAGTGAAATAATTGTTTTATTTTATCGTAGATATATTAAGTTTTTTTTAATCCGTTGGAGGTGTCCGCAGATATGCGGTCTGAGAGAGTCTCCTGGAACCTGAACAGGGTAATGCCTGCGTAGGGAAACGGCAAAGTAATTCTTTACCGCTTTTAATATCCGCACTCTCAATAATTAACCCCTCGACGGAAAAGTTAAGTTTTTTGTTTCACAAATTATTGGCTTTTCCTATGAGAAATTATAGTGTTTTAGTAGCAGCAGTTATGCTGCTCACTCTACGGGGAGTAAGCACCCGTGCCGCAGATGAAATTCATTTTGACAATCCTGATTCGCTGAAAGTGTATTCGGCTCCAAGCATTACAGTAACAGGAAGCAAAGCAGAAAAGAGAAAATCGCCCGTTCCTTTCGAGGAAATTACTCAATCCGAAATTGCGGAAAAACATACTGCAAAAGATATTACTCTTATGCTTAGCGAAATGCCTTCCATTATTACATATTCCGAATCAGGAAATTTTATGGGATACAGTAACATCAAAATGCGAGGATTCGATCAGAGACGTATTTCCGTAATGGTAAACGGAGTACCGCAAAACGACCCCGAAGACCATAATATGTACTGGATAAATCTTGCCGATATTACCTCAAGCCTTGATAATATTCAGGTGCAGAGAGGAGCTGGGGTAAGCACTTACGGAGCAGCAGCGATAGGAGGGAGTATTAATCTCACTACATCCGATTTCGTAAAGCAGCAGGGAGTAAAGGTATATTCAGGTGTTGGATACCAGACTTTCGGAGAGTATGATGAGATAAGAGCCAATACTTCAAAATTTGCATTTGAAGCCAGTTCGGGTCTTATAGATGATAAATATGCCGTTTACGGAAGGCTTACAAGGATTAATTCATTTGGATACAGAGATCAGTCATGGGCATTTATGAACGGATATTTTCTAAGTGCAGCCAGATTTGATAAAAATTTCTCTACACAGATAAATGTATATGGCGGAAATCAGCACGACGGACTTGTATATAACGGCATACCAAAAAGCTGGAATGATGATTTGGAACTTCGCAGAAGTAATTACAGCTACTGGGCATACGATGAATCCGGAGAAGTAATTTATGAAACACCGAGAAGAGACGTTGCCGTAGAGAAATTTGCACAGCCTCATTATGAAGTATTGAATGATTGGCAGATAAATGATAATTTGCAATTAAAATCAACACTTTTTTATTATACAGGAGAAGGATTTTTCGATTACAGTGGTGCAGGATGGACTGATGCAGAGACGTTTTTCCTTACTCCCGAATACGGAT
>CAZIXJ010000436.1:0-2956 GCA_964542835.1 uncultured Hyphomicrobiales bacterium | reverse complement strand
GTAAAAACAAACAAAAGTGTGACAAGCTGGATACCGGACTTGAAGAATTATGCAATAATTACTGGAAAAAAGCAACTCAGGATTTTATCTTAATGAAAGAAATGATTAACTCAGACGTTTTTAAACTTGAATATGAATTAATTGATGTGATTTTTTAATATTTTTGGAGTCAGTATGAAATACGCAATTATTACCATTGCAATGCTTTTTTTTACAAATTCTGCATTTTCTGATGTGGAAATAAAATATCAAGTAAATGATATGAAAAATGGAAAAGAATTTACAAACACAATGTTTCTGACTAAAACAATGTTTGCTATGAAATCTTATGATGATAAAGAACACGTTATATTTAACGGTGATAAAAATGTGATGTACATCATTGATGAAGCAAAAAAAGAGTATATTGAATTTACGGAAGCCGACATTAAGAAACTTGCCGACAAAATCAATCAGATGAACAAAATGATGGAAGAGCAGTTGTCTCAGGTGCCCGAAAGCCAGAGAGAACAAATTAAGAATATGATGAAAAGCAAAATGCCTTCAAATGAAACCGTAGAAATCAATTATGAATACAAAGTAACTTCTGAAAAAGATAATATTAACGGATATTCCGTAACAAAATATAATTCTTATCAGAACGGTGAAAAAGATTTGCAGGAACTGTGGATAACAGACTTTTCCAATATTGACCTTAAAGAAGATGATTTTGATTCATTTATTCTGTTCAGAGATTTTCTTAATGAAATATTTTCAAGTATCGGAAATATGGCGGATATAGATTATAATTTATTCTGGGATTTCAAAAGCCTTAATGGATTTCCCGTAAAAACAGTTACCCTTGACGAATCCGGTAATAAAGCGGAGACGGGAACGCTTGAAAGTATAAACAGAAATTTCTCTGACAAATCTGTTTTTGAAGTGCCTTCAGGATACAAAAAGCAGGATTTGAATATGGATTAACTTTCTTTTATGTGAAAAGATTTCCATAAAAAACTTCAGAGTTTTAAAAAGGATGAGCTATCGCCCATCCTTTTTTTGTTTTTTTATTTAAACCTTTATTTGTAATTTTAGTCTCATAAGTAGAATAGGATAACTAATTAATTTGCGGGGCTATCGTTACAACTGAAGACAAAGCAGTAGTAAGTGAATTCATTAACGGCAACAGAGATAAAGCTGCTAATGAAATTATGAATATGTACAGAAATTTTGTTTATTCAACTGCTTTGAGATATTTTAATAATCATTATGATGCAGATGATATTACGCAGGAAGTATTTATTAAAGCTTTCAAGAGCATCAAAAAATTTAAGTTCAACAGTTCTTTGAAAACGTGGCTTTATCAGATTACAAAAAACCATTGCTATACAGTTTACAGGAAAAACAATAGAAACAGCAACGTAAACACAGGAGAAATGGAAGAGAATGAGCTTGATAAATGGTTTCAAACTAATGATACGCCACTCAGCAAAGTAGAATCTGATGAGTTTTTCGATGCATTTTATAATGCACTGAATATGCTGCCTGAGAAGCAGCGGGAAACCTTTGCTTTGAGATACTTCGAAGATATGCCTTATCAGGAAATATCAGATTTGCTGGGGACTTCCGTCGGAGGACTAAAAGCTAATTATTTTCAGGCAGTAAAAAAATTAAGTAATTTAATTGAGAGAGAATAGAGATGAAAAAATTAGAATTAAAACAAATGCAGGAACTGCTTGTTGATTATGTATTAAATAGAATTTCCGATGAGGATAAAATTCTTTTTGAGCAAAATCTTGGTAATTATCCTGAAATAGAGGAAGAGTTAATTCAGTCCCGAAAACTTTTCCAAAGAATCGAACAAACAGATTTTGATAAAATTACTTCAGGAAGAACAAGAAATACCGCATACAAAGTTCGTAACAGATATAAGATAGCTCCATCGAAATCTGAAAAGAGAGTCAGCTTCGCTACTAAAGTTGTAATTCCTACTTTGGGGCTTGCAGCTATGATATTATTAATGATTACAACTATTGATTTCAGCAATTTATTCAGTAACAGAAACTATGAAATTATTCCAACTGATATTTTGTCTGATATCAATATAGAAAGTTATCAAAATACTACAATACCAAGCAATATTTTCGCCATAGAGAGTGATGGATTTTCCGATGAAGTTTCTGACGATATTTATGCAGAATATGAATTGGATTACGTCGGTGATATAGATATTTCAACGGTTCAGAATATCAATTCACTAATGATAAATGATAATTATAACTACTTTAATGAAATAAATGAAGAAGAATTTCAAAATATATATGAGGATATAAAAAATGAAAACTTTGACCTTTAGAATTGCAGTAATACTAATATTAGTATTATCCGTTTTGATTGCATCTGCACAACCTCCAATGCATGCAAACAAAAGAATGGCAACGCTAAAAAAAATGAAATTGCTTGAAGTGCTCGAGCTTAGCGAAGAGGAGGCAAACAAGTTTCTGGTAAAATATGACTCATGGACTGATAAAATTATCGAAGAACGTGAAAAATTAGACGAAATTGAAAATGATTTGAAAAAAGCACTGAAAGAAGGAGATGGTAATATTAATGAGTTTTCTCTGAAATTTGAAAGCCGGCTGGAGAACATACATAAACAAATGAATCTCAGACTACAGGATTTCCGAAAATTATTATCTGAAGATAATTATGCAAGATTCCTGATTTTCGAAAAAGAATTTCCACGAAAAGTACAAAAAGAAATTATGAAAAGACAACGAAACAGAATGGAGAGAAGATGAATTAGTCATTTCATAAAAGGATTTTTTTTAATAAAAAATACTCAAATCAAAAGTCCGGTACTAATCTGAGTAATGCGTTTTTAAAAATACTTTCCTTAAAATGTTCTGAGCAGAGTATCCCCGACGCTCAGCACAGGTTTCGCAATGGGATTCCCAAATCGGAGTTTACCGATAAA
>CAZIXJ010000435.1:0-2958 GCA_964542835.1 uncultured Hyphomicrobiales bacterium | reverse complement strand
TATCATAAACTGCAGACTGGAAGTCCGCGCTCCGGGAACCATCTTAAGTCAAGTTGACAGCAGAAAATAATTATCACTGTTCTGTTATAGTATATTGATTTTCAACTATAAATCATATTCAATTCCAATCCCAATACTGTAGTATTTTATTTTCATTTTACTATGATAACTTTTATTATTTTCAGTCTGAATTTCCTTATTTTTACCAATAGAATTAATTGAAAACTCATTTTTTTGATAAGGAAATTCTTTAAAATGCTTATAATATGAGACTATTGGTTTTATTTTGAACCTATGGATTCTATATCTAACTCCGATCCCAATACCATATCCAAATCTCCATGATAAATTTTGTGTTATTTCACCTGTATATTCACCATTAGTATTTCCATCAAAATAATTAGGATTTAAATTTTTGATTTTAGCTTTTATATTTCCAAATAATGAGAATCGATTAAATAATCCTTCAACTTTAATGATTGGAATGATTGGTTTATCAAGATTTGACAGACTAAAGTATGTTCCTACTTGGAATCCTCTATTTGTATATTTATAATGATATTCTTTGATTTTCCATATTGTAGATTCATTAAGAATATAATAAGGATTAATGGTTGTTAAAATATCTACTTCTGATTGTTTTTTATCCCAATCATATTTTGAAAAATTCATTCCAAGAAAAGGTTGAATCCAAAAATTTAAATTATATAACAAATTTATATTTGCACCAAAGCCTTTATGGATATATTTCCAAGGGCTTTCATATTCATTAGCAAAATCTGAATCTAAATATGAACTCCGATAAAAACTATTGAAGTGTGGAATATAATAATTTGTACTAAACTCTATTGAAAAATCCGAAAATTTATAAAAGTCTTCTTCAATTTGGTCATTCGTAATATTGATAGCGGAAATATTATATCTAATACCAAGACTATATTCTCTTCGATTATATTTTAGTATGTGATTTTCAAGTACATCTAAGTCATATGATGATCCAAAATTAGCATACCCTTCAAAATTAATATGATATCTACCAAATCTATACTTGATATTCGACAAATCTTCATAGTTTTTTACCATCCCTACAACCGTAAAATTACCTATGTCATATTCTATCCCTAAGTATATTAGTTCATTTTCAATTTTTTGAGTTTTAATTGTATTTTCTTCAAAATAATAATTATCAGGCAATTCATTATAAATTTCCTGATCAATATATTGTATATTTTGTGCAGTGAAACCATAATTACTTGAATAAGAATTTTTATAAAATTCATACGCTATAAATGGATTTAAACGAAAGTCAAATAATTCCGTAAATCTGAAACGAAAACCATAGCAATAACCATTGATTTTATTTATTGAAAATTTCATATCCGGATTTACTTTTAATTCCCCTATTCCAAAACGTTCATTCAATAAATATTTATTAAATTTATCTTCATGAAAATTAGATTTGTAAAAACCAAAATATGGTTGAAATCCAAGAGGAAGTTTTAGAACAATATTACCATTTTGTAATCTGCCCATGTTTATTTCACCTATCCAATTCTCAGCAATAATTGAATTACCAATACTTTGTTGTTTATCACTAAAACAATTGGTTAAAGGATTACTCAATCCATAATTATATTCAAAACCGATACTTATTTTATCAAATGAAAAAACTTGTACAAATAGTACAAATAAAAGAAGGATTGCTTTTTTTATTATCATTATCTTTCCTAATTAAAAAATTACAGGCAAGAATAAATCTTGCCTGTATTTTAATTTAATGTGGTATATCTTCCTGAACATCAACAAACTTTACATTTGATTCTTTAGAATTACCCTCTCCATCTGTTACTACACATTTGATATAAAAATCAGTATCATTCTTTGCTTTATAACTTTGATGTGTATTATCTATCCCGCCTGTAAGATGCACCCATACTCCAGGGGGCGCTGCTCGGGTGCCAATAGTGCGTTGTGGAACTGTTGATTCAGGGATTTCTTTGATCCACCATTGATAATATAATGGATCAAATCCTCCTTCTGCAGTAGCATAAAAATGAACTGTATACCCCTCTGCACAAGATGAAGGACCAGAAATATAAGCTGAACTTATAGGCTTAGCAACAGTAACATGACAAGCAGCTTGATATTTGTCAGGATACACAACTTGTGATTGGTTATTATTATTGTTATCAGTCCATTGTAACGTTGTTTGTGTATCAGATATGTATCTTCCAGAAGGTTCCCATGTATATTCATTTAGATCGTTATCAAATCCACTAGGATAATTTTCTTTATCTATTGCAAATTGATGATAATGAAATGAAAAGTCTAATTCTGCGCCGTCATGTGTAATCAACTGTTCAGCTGCAGAATTCACATCACATGATTTAATCGTTTCATATATATATCCACATTTATAAACTCCACTACCTTGATTTTTGATAGTAGATAATGAATAGTCGTTCGGAATCAATACTTCTGCATAAGCATTTCCATATGTACCAGTATCCGTCCACCTTGTAATTAAAAACTCCCCTGCAGGCTTGGATAGTTTTTCTTTGTTATCATTTTCTATTATGCCTTTGTCTAATAAAGCAACTCGTTTCCATGAATCATTGATATTCATAAAATGATATTTTTCAAATGATGTTTTCCCAATATATACAACATTGCATTCTACCTCACTTCTAGATTTGTCTAAAATACCAATAGTAACCAAATCTTCAATACTAGATGGAACTTGTTTCTCAGCATTTGAAAGGATTTTTTCAGTTTCAATTTTTGATTCAGATATCGTATGAACCTTCTTAATATCAACACTTTCTGTATGACTTAAAACTGAGTTATTATTGTCCGAACAACTTACAAATACTAAAAAGAGAGCAAAAAAAACAAATTAAACATAGTTTTTTCATTACTAATCCTTTTTCATTAAATTTAATAGTTATCATAATTTAC
>CAZIXJ010000434.1:0-2963 GCA_964542835.1 uncultured Hyphomicrobiales bacterium | reverse complement strand
ACCTCACATGTCGAATTTGAGGGGCGTGCCATTCAGCGAGACAATCCCTTTGCACCATCGAATCATGCTACTCATGTGGCAGGCACCCTGATTGCGGCCGGAATCAATCCCGAAGCGAAAGGCATGGCTCCGGAAGCGACGCTCTGGGCGCACGATTGGAATTCGGATGGCAGTGAAATGGCACAGGCGGCCTCCGAAGGACTCCTCATTTCCAACCATTCCTATGGTACGCTGGCCGGATGGGCACGCGGCGACTGGTCGGAAGAAGGGAATTTCCGCTGGCACTGGTGGGGCGATGTCAATATCGATGCCGAAGAAGATTATAAATTTGGGTTCTACGATCAGCGAGCTGCCAGCTGGGATCGAATAGCCCATGATGCGCCCAACTACCTCATCGTCAAATCGGCCGGAAATAACCGCAATGATAATCACAACGGCACGCATGTCGTTCGCATCAATGGGGAATGGGTCGAGTCCGATGATTTTCGGCAGGCCAGCGGCGGAGCAGATGGTTTTGACTGTCTGCCGACCTACTCCACGTCCAAAAACATCCTCACCGTCGGCGCCGTCGGCAATGTCAACGGCGGATACTCCGGCCCCTCTTCCGTCAATATGACCAGCTTTAGCAGTTGGGGACCCACCGATGACGGACGCATCAAGCCGGACATCGTAGGTGATGGTGTGCAACTCCTCTCCGCAAATAATTCCGGCCCCACTGCCTATGGGCGCAGTAGCGGAACCTCCATGTCGGGCCCCAATGTGGCGGGCTCGCTCATTCTCTTGCAGCAACTTCACCGCGAAATGACCGGCGAATTTATGCTGTCCAGCAGTCTTAAGGGGTTGGCGATCCACACAGCCGATGATGCCGGAAATCCCGGCCCCGATTACAGTTACGGATGGGGGCTACTCAACACCGAATCAGCTGCAGAAGTGCTGGCTCAGCCTCTGCGCCATCCTTTTATTGAAGAAAACTTAAATCCGGCAGATACATTTACATACTCGATTATGAGTGACGGGGAGACGCCTGTGCGCACGACACTTTGCTGGACAGATCCGGCCGGACAGGTCAGCACGCCCGCGCTCAATGACCGCACGCCCCGCCTAGTGAATGATTTGGATGTGCGGCTTATTGCCGTTTCTGGTCCCGATTCCGGGACGGTTTACCTGCCGTTCACGCTCGATCCCGACAGTCCCGGTGCGGAAGCCCAGCCGGGCGACAATTTTCGCGATAATGTCGAGATGATCGATGCGGGCGTTTTGCCTGAGGGAGACTATATCGTGCAAGTTCACCATAAGAATACCCTTCGGGATAATGAAGCTCAGACTTTTTCCCTTTGGATTTCCGCGCCGGTATCGGACTGCAGTTTCACCCTTGCGGTGGATACGCTGGCACCTCCGCCATGCCCGGATACCGATCTGGCTTTTGTGGAAATGCGCACAGAGGGCAGCACAGGCCCCGTCACATTTTATATCGACGATGAAAATCGAGGGTCGGACTCTATTCTCACCCCCATTCGCACGGGGCGCGTGTTTATTTCAGCCATTGACAGTGCCGGCTGTTTTGCAACTACCGATGTGGTGGTCGAGCGGCCCGAGGGCTTGTCTTTCGGTGAATTTGATCGCGTAGTGGCACGCATACATGAGCCGCGGCCTGAGCGGAATGAATTTACGTTTTCCTCGGCCTTCAATAGTGGCTGGGGTGCCAATACCAACGCCCAATGGTGGCGAGCGCAAGCACTGGCAGCCGATGACGGCTCAGGCGATCCGATTTTGGGTTGCGGAGCCTATGAAAATGACAGCCTGATGAACGGGAAAATTGCTATTGTCCGTCGCGGGGAATGTCAGTTTGGAACCAAAGCACTTCAGGCGCAAAATGCCGGTGCGCTGGCCTGCATTATTATTAATAGTGAAGAGGGCGTTATTCAAATGGCGCCGGGCGATGAGGGGGATCAGATTACCATTCCGGTGTTTATGATTCCACAGTCACAGGGCAATGCCTTGCTCGATCTCATGGCAGATACAGTGGTGAGTCTCACCTTGGGCCGTGTGCAGGAAACCCAATCCCCCAATTGTGCCGGTGTAGACAATGGACTCATCAATGTGTACACCCTACCCGAAATGGAGGACGTGCAATTTCAGTGGAATACCGGCGACAGCACAGAAAACCTAAGCGATCTTGGTCCCGGCAGCTATGCGCTTACCATCACCGACGCGCGGGGCTGTACTTACGAACAGGAATATGTCCTTTCTCCGCCCGACACCATTAACCTGGCTTTTGATCGCATTGAAGGAGTGAGCTGTCCGGAGGTGGCGGATGGGATCGCGACAGCGATCCCGACGGGCGGTCAGCCTCCTTACACCTTCAGTTGGTCGTCCGGCGATGCCGACAGTCGGGCCACCCAACTTGAGTCCGGCTGGAATGTCGTGAGCATTACAGATGCTACCGGTTGTCTGGCCATTGATTCAGTCGAAGTGCCCGAGGCGGACGAACTCGTGCTGGATATGGCACAGACCGAGCCATCTTGTGTGGATACCGCTGTGGGCCGTTTGGAGCTGACCGCCCGAGGCGGCGCGCCCTATGATGTCGTCTGGGGCGATAGCCTGACGGGCATGATCCGCGAAGATTTGTCGGCCGGCACCTATGCTTTCACTCTAACGGATGCTTGTGGTCGAACGCTTGAGGATTCCGTAACAATAACTGTCGCTTCCGATAGCCTGGCAATGCAAGCGACGTCAGCCGCGGCCGATTGTTTTGGGAGCTTCGGAAATGTAGAATTTGACCTGCTTGGCGGTCGGTCGCCTTATGTGGTGGATTGGTCGAATGGAGACCAAACCGTAGAAACGGGTGCGGGGGCTCATGCCTTGTTGGCCGGTATGTACACGGCCACCGTTACCGATGTCTGTGGCACGACCGCCACCTTCGATAGTCTGCTCATTAGTGAGCCGGAGGCCATTAAGCCCGA
>CAZIXJ010000433.1:0-2968 GCA_964542835.1 uncultured Hyphomicrobiales bacterium | reverse complement strand
AAATTTATTTTTTTAGAAAAATATTCATATTTTACATTTTGCTGCATTTAAAAATAAATAATTATTTTTAAATAATAAATAGTTTATATAAAAATATTAAAAAAAGTCTGTTTTATGAAGAATAAAAAATTTAAAATTATTGCAGGTCCATGCCTTGCTGAATCCTATGAAATGCTTGATGAGACTGCATCACATCTTAAATCGGTGTTGTCGGAATATGAATGTGATTTTTATTTCAAAGCATCATACCGTAAAGCTAATCGCTCGAGTATAAATTCATATGAAGGAGCCGGAGATAAAAAAGCTCTTGGCTGGATAAAATTAACAGGCGAAAAATACGGTCTGAAAACAATTACTGATGTGCATTCAGTAGCTGAAGTAGAAATAGCAAAAGATTATGCAGATGCTCTTCAAATTCCGGCATTTTTGAGCCGGCAGACTGATTTGATAGTAGCAGCTTCTGAAACGGGATTAATAGTAAATATAAAAAAGGGGCAGTTTATGGCGCCCGATGATATGAAAAAAGCCGCAGACAAAGCAGGAAAGTCAGGTAATAGCAATATATGGCTTACTGAAAGAGGTACTTTTTTCGGTTATCACGATTTGGTAGTTGATATGAGAAGCATTCTTGAAATGCAGAAATATAATTTACCTGTGATTTATGATGCAACTCATTCTTTGCAAAAGCCATCTATAGGAACTGAATCAGGTGGATTGAGAGAATATTCAAAGCCTCTTGCTTATGCAGCGGTATCACTCGGAGTTGACGGATTGTTTTTTGAGACGCATCCTAATCCTGTAATTGCTAAAAGTGATTCGGCTACTCAAATGCCTCTTGAAGAGGTAGAAAATTTTATTAAGAATGTATTTCAATTCAGGGAATTATCAGAAAAAGTAAATGAATAAATTTTATTATTATATTACGCCTTTAATTATTCTGTTTGTTTTTTCCTGTGGAGGGAATGATGATAGCGGAGCGAGAAAGGTGGATTATAACCCTGAAGTAATGCCTGACCAGACAGGGCGAGATGTAAAAGTAGTTTTTGCTGATTCTTCAGTAATAAAAGCCGTACTTTATGCCGGTATTGCCGAGATTTACAATAAAAGAAAAGAAACTCTTCTGGATAGCAACGTAAAAGTAGAGTTTTATAAAAATGGCAATAATGTAAGCACATTAACGAGTAAAAAAGCTAAAATTGATGACCGTACCAAAAATATGCTTGCTATGGGAGATGTAGTGGTGGTATCTCACGAAGCACCGAGAACTCTTAAAACCGAAGTGCTGGAATGGGATGAAGTAAAGCAAAGAATTTATTCAACGGAATTTGTTGAAATTACAACCGAAAGGGAAATTATTAAAGGTTACGGATTTGAATCAGATCCTAATCTTACTGATTATAAATTGCATAAAGTAAGTGGAATACAAAATATAAGCAGAGGTAATAATGAGTGATTTTCTAATTGCCGGTAACTGGAAAATGAATACAGTCGTAGATGAAGGGATAGATCTGGTGAATCAGATATCTGATTTGAGCAGAGCCGAATCAAATGTAAATATAGCAGTGATTCCGCCATTTACCCATTTATACACACTTGTAGCTCAGTTTGAAGATAGCGGTATTAAATTTGGTGCACAGAATTGCTATTTTGAAGAGAGTGGAGCATTCACCGGAGAAATATCTCCTGCAATGCTTAAAAGCATAGGTTGCGATTACGTACTTTGCGGGCATTCCGAAAGACGAACTATTTTCGGAGAGACTGATGAGATAATTAACTGGAAACTAAAATCCGTACTGAAATTAAAAATGCTGCCAATTCTCTGCATCGGCGAAACTCTTGAAGAAAGAGAAACCGGGCTGACAAAAAACGTATTAGAAAGACAGCTTATGAAAGGGCTTTCAGGCTTGAAAGAATCGGAGCTTAGCCAAATAATAATTGCATACGAACCTGTATGGGCTATAGGTACGGGTGTATCAGCTTCAGAGGAGCAGGCAGATGAAGCACATACTTTTATAAGAGAATTTATTATTAAGCAATTTGGTGATTTTATGAAAAATAATTATTTGCTTTATGGCGGAAGTATGAAGCCTGAAAATGCAGAACAATTATTAAAATTGCCTGACGTCAATGGTGGTTTGATTGGCGGAGCTTCGCTCAAAGCTAAAGATTTTTCTGAAATTATTGATATAGCGAACAAATTATAATTATGAAAATACTGACTCTTGCTAATTTATTGTCTTTTTTTCGAATAGCAGTTACTCCGGTATTCGTTTTAATGATGCTGTCCGATAGCAGTATTATCATCATATGGGCTTGCTTTTTGTTTTTGATTGCTGCAGTTACGGATTATTTTGATGGATGGGTAGCAAGGAAACTTAAAACCGAATCGAAATTCGGCAGGTTTGTGGATCCGCTTGCTGATAAATTTCTTACGACTGCTGCATTTATCGTTTTTGTAGTGATGGATATTGTACCGCTGTGGATGGTGCTGATAATTATTATCAGAGATTTTGGCACTACGATTATGAGGATTTACGGTAATAAAACCAGTAATCCTGTGAAAACTTCCAAGTTTGCCAAAGTTAAAACTTTTCTTCAGATGGGATACATTTCATATGTATTATTATTGATTTTCTTAATTGAACTTAAATTAAAATTTTACAGTGCAGCCTATATAAAAGGGATAATATATTCTGATTTTACAGTAGGAATTATGCTTTTAATTACTATTATTACCGTAATTTCTATGTTTGAATACATATTTAAACAATTAATGTAAACAAAAAAATGTCCAAAGAACATACACGTAAAGACCTGAGAGCGTTGCTAAGGGCAAAAATTGGCGAAAAACGTATCCAAAGAAGCGGTAAAGAGCATAAGGAACGTGTTTTAGAACAAACTTTCAAAGAAATGGGTCTTGATAGGGAAAAGTTTGAGAAAGACCTGAAAGCTGTTCGTAAACAAGGTG
>CAZIXJ010000432.1:815-2978 GCA_964542835.1 uncultured Hyphomicrobiales bacterium | reverse complement strand
CTTTGAGCGCGTCCTCGATCCGCCTCCGATGGTCCGCGATGGAAGCCGATGACTCGCAGATAATGGGTAGGAGCATCGACGCCTTCAGCTCATAGGCCGGGTCCGGCCGGATGGCCAGCGCCTTGCGGAAACACCGGGCCGCCTCGTCGATCTGGCCAAAGTCGTTGTAAATCACCGCCATGTTGTTATAAGTGGCGGCCATGTCAGGGGCCAGCGCCACGGCCCGCTGGTAAGCCTCAAGCGCCTTTTCCGTTTCGTTCCGGTCCCGGTAGGCATTACCCAGGTTGTTGTAGGCCGCCGCGTAATCGGGCTTCAGGGCAATCGCCCGCTCATAGGCCGCCACCGCCTCTTCGGACCGTTCCTGCTCATCCAGAACAATGGCCAGATTGTTAAACGCCATCGCATAACCGGGTGAGCAGTCGATCGCCCGGCGGATCGCCCCCTCCGCTTCGGCCAGCCGCCCCGTCTCCCTCAACAGATTCCCCAGACTGTTGTGGGAGACGGCATGATCCGGACGGAGCGCGATGGCCCGCCGGAAAAGCGGCTCCGCATCGGCCCGCCGGCCGACTTCCTGGTAGAGGTTTCCAAGGTTGTGGATTGCTCCCACGTAGTCGGCCCGGATGGCCAGGGACCGTTTAAAGGACGCCTCGGCGGCGTCATATTCCCCCCGCTCCTTGAGCAGAATGCCGATGTTGTTATGGACAATGGCGTTTTCCGGATCCAGCTCGACGGCTTGGCGGTAAGCATTCAAAGCTCCGTCCTGATCTCCGGCCACCTTCAGCGCGTTGCCCAGTTGGAGATATAAGTCCCCCCGCCGGGGCTGAAGACCTATGGCGGACCGATAGCAGTCCGCCGCTGCATCCGGCCGGCCGGTCTCCCGATAGGCGGCCCCCAGATTGGCATAAAAGGCGGGGTCCGGGCGAGCCTCGATGGCCCGGTGGATCAACGGCAGTGCTTTGTCGGGATGCCCCGCCTGCGCGTGGCTGACGCCCAGGAGATGGAGGGCGTCCGGATGATTCGGATCCGTTTGGAGAATTTTTTCGTATAATTCGGTTGCGTCTTCCAGACGGCCGGCCTGCTGATGGCCGATCGCACGTCGGAGTAGATCGTCCAGTCGGTTACTTTTACGACCGGGATGGCTACCAGTTGGACGAGTAGGTCGTGATTTGCGAAGCCGGCGTTTTTTGGTTTTTTTTGCCATTTCTTGATGCCGATCAGTCGGAAGATAAGCGATGCCGAAATGAGGATGGAAAACGAAGATAGGTTGCAATCCCACCGAATATCAATCACCTAAAATCAGATTCCGTCGAGTCGATACGCAATCATTGGTAACCTGGTAATTCCAATTTCTGAAGCTTGGGGCAGGAAATCATTTTCCGCTTATTCAGCGCGCTAACGAAGAAACGCTGGGAATGTCATATCTCGTAAGATAGCTTCGCCGCCACAGGATTGAATGTATTTCTTGCCCTTTCCCATTGCTCCGGTGTCAACATATCTTTACCATATCCGCTTTTCCCAGAGCCATGATATCGCCACCCCCTCTCCATGGCGGCATGGCGGTTCTTGCGGCTTTTCCACCACGCCCCTTTTCGCTGTATAGCCTGTTCCTCCATTTCACGGCTGACTTCTAAAGAACAATTGTCCACAGCATCCGCGACTTTTTCATCCGTAACGGGAACATTGAGAAATTTAGCGATATTACGGATTGTTCCGTCCGTATCCTCGCGCATATCCTCGAATTTAATTCTTAAAAAAGGGATCCGATTTTGCATGGCGAATTGTTGCCATCCCAGCACATGAAGGCGCCAACATCCCATTCCAGTGAACATCATATTCCGGTGCGCGCCATAGGTCAGGAAAAAATCAATAACTTCAGCACGGGCTTGTTCAATCTCCTCATCGGAAGCCGTCCGATAATCCACATATTGAGGCAGAACCCACTTGGCACCAGATATCGCCACATCGATAGGATGACGGACCACATAAATAATCCCTCGGGTCATATAAAGGGATTGGTACATGAAGTGAGGCATGTGGTGGGTAAATACCACTTCGCGATCCCTTTTTAACGGATCGGGTGGAATAATGAACCCCACCTGACGAACTTTCCGGAGATGGTCCATCATGGAAGTTACCCGCCCATAAAGCAGATTGGCAATGGCA
>CAZIXJ010000432.1:0-805 GCA_964542835.1 uncultured Hyphomicrobiales bacterium | reverse complement strand
AATCTTAACCTTATTTTTTCCCGAACCCGGCCAGCTAGTCAGCCAGACGACATCCTTTTTTTCCGTTTCAATGGTTTTTATTTCCATCTATCTGATGTCTCCAACTCTCACCCAATCTTATGAGCGAATTAAGCACGTGGTCAGCTTCGCAAACCAAGAACTGTTTTTAATTGATCACAGACATATAGGACTTGATCCCGCGTCAAGCTCAATCCAGACGGTAAATTGATTCCATACGGAGATATCTGGTAGCTTATCCGATTGCGCGAACGAGCCTCCGATATTCCCGAAAATCCCTCATAGGCCGGTATGGCACTCAAAGGATGGAAAAAAGGCCGCGTATCAATCCCGGCATCGGCCATGTGCTTCATAAGCACTTCTTTCCCCATGGCCAAATCAGAATCAAGGATTACAGAGACCATCCAATAAGAATTCTTCGTGCCGGATGGCTCGGCATTCAGTGTTAATCCTGAAATCCCGCCAAGCGCTTCTTGATACCAGTTAAAAATCTGACGTTTTTTTCGAATGAGCTCATCGATCCGCTCAATCTGAGCAAGCCCCATGGCGGCTTGAAAGGCGCTCATTTTGTACTTGAAGGCGACCTGGGCATTGAAAAACATTACGTCCCCCGGCATACGGCCATGATCCCTAAGGAATAGAGCCTGACGGTAAAGCTCCTCATTGTCAGTGACGAGCATGCCTCCTTCGCCGGTGGTCATGGTTTTTGAGCCGTGGAAGCTGAACGTGCCCGTGTCACCGAAACTACCCGCCTTCCTTCCCTTGTACTCAGACCCTACGGCTTCCG
>CAZIXJ010000431.1:0-2993 GCA_964542835.1 uncultured Hyphomicrobiales bacterium | reverse complement strand
GTTTTTACACAGGCTCGGAGTTTACCGATAAAATCGGCACAGGTGGGAATCAGTTATTTTATCTTGTATGTTTGAAAGCAACTTGGTATTATCCCACATTTCTTATATTTCATTTATATTAATAAATCTTTCAGTTTAATCTGTTTATTCTGAAATTTTTAATTTTTTAACAATTTCTTTTACTTCATCACAATCAAATATTATTTCAAATTCCTGAGACTTATAACCTTCAGCTATTACATCCACCCAATACGCGCCTTTGCATATCCCATCAATTACGGCTGCGTTATCACCGGTAAAAGCAGTTTCAATTTTCTCTCCGTTTTGCCATAGTATAATTTTTGAATTTTGAATTAATTCACCACTTTCCAAATCTTTTGGATAAACTTTTAATATATTATCACAGCAATCATTGTCTTTTTGCAGTATAACTGTTTTTACTAATTCTTCACAATTATCTACTGAAACTTCAATTTCCCTTACTTTATATCCGCTTTTGTAAATTCTAATCCAGTACGAGCCATCGCAGATACTGTCAAAAACTACTTTACCGTTATCATCGGTATATAATTTTCCGATTATATCTTTTCCTTTATTGAGCCTAACCTCAACATCATCAAGCGGTTCACTTTCTTTGTTTTTTACATTTACTTCAAGGTAATTACAACAATCTCCATCTTCTGCTAATTGAAGTTCTTTTTCAATGATTTTATCTTCGCAGTTATCAACTTCAAAATAACCTTCAATTACGTCGTATTCCGATTTGTAAATTCTGTAAGTATATTTACCATCACATAAATTATCAAATTCGGCAACACCATTTTCATTTGTAAAAGATACTTCTATCAACTTACCGTCTTTTTTTAATTTTATTTCGGCATTTTTGATTTTGTTGCCATCTTTATCATAAATTACAAATTTTGAGAAATTGCAGCAATCATCAGTTTCAATCAATTCAATATTTTTTTCAAGAGTATCGCAATCGGATACTGCAAATTCAATTTCCCTTACTTTATATCCGCTTTTGTAAATTCTAATCCAGTACGAGCCATCGCAGATACTGTCAAAAACTACTTTACCGTTATCATCGGTATATAATTTTCCGATTATATCTTTTCCTTTATTGAGCCTAACCTCTACATCATCAAGCGGTTCACCTTCTTTGTTTTTTACATTTACTTCAAGGTAATTACAGCAATCCCTCTCGAGAAAATTTTCAGAAATTCTGAATCTATTATCACTATCCATAGAATTAATAAATTCTTTTGCTTTTATTATCCTGTTTCCGTAATCTTTATGAATGAGAAGTATTGAAGTATTATCCAATGAATCAGGTAAATCTTTCAAAATAAAGTAACCTTCTGCATTTGTAGTATCACCGTAAATCCGAACATTATTAGTATCAATTGCATGTACTCCCATTCCTTCTATGGGTTCATTGTTTTCATTAATAATATTGCCTGATATGACGTTGTTTTCATCTGTGTAAGTAACAGATTCATTGCAGGATTGCAAAACTAATGCAAGAAAAGCTGCAAATAATAATGTAATAAATCTCATAAAACACTCCATCAAATTGTCTATAATTTTCTAACATATTTATAAATACACATATAATTAAAATCCGTTGCAATATAATAAAATATTTTTTAAAATTAATTTTTAGTTTAATAAAATATTCTTATTTTTATGTTTTTTTTCAATCCAAATATGGAGTTAGTAAAAATATGAATCTTTGGTACGGAGGTTAAATGAGTGAAAGAGAAGTATGGGGCAGCCGGATAGGTTTGATACTTGCAATGGCAGGAAACGCAGTAGGGCTAGGGAATTTCCTCAGATTTCCGGTACAGGCGGCACAGAATGGTGGCGGTGCTTTTATGATTCCATATTTTATAGCATTTTTGCTTATGGCTGTACCGCTGATGTGGGTGGAATGGACTATAGGCAGGCATGGCGGTAAATATAATCATGGCAGTCTGCCCGGTATGTTTGATTCGATGTGGAAACATCCGATATCAAAGTATCTCGGAGTATTTGGCATATTTGTATCATCTCAGGTATTAATTTATTATACTTATGTAATTTCCTGGACTGCGGGATTTAGTTTTTTAACTATTACTCAGCAGTATTTCGGTGTAGCTGATTATGAGAATATGAATATTTTTCTGAAAAGTTATCAGGGTGAAAATACAGATTTTTTTAGTAGTGTTGCTACTTCTTATGTATTCCTCCTGATTACTTTTTCCAGCACATTTTATGTACTATACAGAGGAATCAATCGAGGCATAGAAATACTCGCAAAGATAGCAATGCCTCTGCTTCTGCTGTTTGGTATATTTCTTGCAGTTTGGGTATTCACGGTTGGCACTCCCGACCCCGCATATCCTGAAAGGTCGGTAGCCAAAGGTTTTGCATTTATATGGAATCCCGATTTTAGCCGGCTAAGCGATGCTAAAATCTGGCTTGCCGCAGCAGGACAAGTGTTTTTTACTTTGTCCGTAGGTATGGGTACTCTCCATGCTTACGCAAGTTACCTCAGAAAGCATAATGACGTAGCTCTGAACGGACTTTCTACTGCGTCTATCAATGAATTTACTGAAGTGGTAATCGGCGGCTCTATAGCAATACCGATAGCAGTTGCATTTTTCGGTATTACGATGACTATTACCATAGCCAACGGTGGTGCGTATAATCTCGGATTTGTATCTATGGCGGTAATATTTCAGCAAATACCATTTGGAGAATATATTGGATTTTTATGGTTTCTGCTTTTGTTTTTTGCAGGAATTACTTCCTCTGTAGCTATGGCACAGCCTATGATTTCATTTCTCAAGGAGCAATTTGATTTTTCTCACAAAAAAGCAACTTTTATTGTTGGACTTCTTGTATTTATCGTAATACAGTATCTTGTATTCTTTGTTGAATTTGGAGTGCTTGATGAATTTGATTACTGGGCAGGTACTTTTTCACTTGTAATTGTAGCACTTCTGGAA
>CAZIXJ010000430.1:0-2995 GCA_964542835.1 uncultured Hyphomicrobiales bacterium | reverse complement strand
TAATCCTGGAATTGGCAAAATTGCTGAATTTGCAGATATTGATATTAGCAATTTCGAAAAAGTGAAAGATTATTGCAAATTGCATCAAATAGACCTTGTTGTAATTGGTCCTGAAAAACCTCTCGCTGAAGGAATGACTGATTATCTGACAGCAAACGGCATAAAAGTATTCGGACCGTTGCGATATGCTGCAAGGCTTGAATCCTCCAAAGATTTTGCCAAATCACTTATGGCAAAATATAAAATTCCAACTGCTTCTTACAGAACATTTTCTTACAATGAATTTGATAAAGCTCATCAATATATAGATATGCACAACCTCCCGATAGTGCTGAAAGTGGATGGACTTGCAGCGGGAAAAGGGGTTTTGATAGCTGATAATCACAAAGAAGCTCATAAATATCTCGATGATATTTTCGACGGTAAATTCGGTGATGCAGGTAAAAAGGTTGTAATTGAAGAATTTATGCAGGGTGAGGAAGCTTCTGTATTTGCAGTTTGTGATGGCAACGATTACGTAACTCTCGCTCCTTCTCAGGACCATAAGAGGGCATACGACGGCGATATGGGACCAAATACCGGAGGAATGGGGTCATACGCTCCTGCTCCGATAATGAATGATGAAGTATTGAACAATGTAAAGAAACTAATAATAGAACCCGTGCTAAAGGCTATGAAAGATGAAAATGCACCATTTATCGGTTGCCTGTATTGCGGGCTTATGATAAATGACAATATGCCTAAAGTAGTGGAATTTAATGTAAGATTCGGCGACCCGGAAATTCAATCCGTATTAACTGT
Organism: uncultured Hyphomicrobiales bacterium; assembly: GCA_964542835.1. Classification (GTDB taxonomy): domain Bacteria; phylum Bacteroidota; class Ignavibacteria; order Kapaibacteriales; family UBA2268; genus CAZIXJ01. The sequence goes on along the minus strand of CAZIXJ010000430.1, from coordinate 2,194 downwards.
TTTTGAGGGAGATTTTGCAGGTTTGCTTTATTCGGCTGCTTCAGGAAAAATTGACAGATCATTTGTTAAAAATATCACTAATGGAGCTTCTGCATGTGTAGTGCTTGCTTCAGAAGGGTATCCGGCCAAATATGAAAAAGGTTTTGAAATAAAAGGATTAAATGATATTAAAGATGATAATACATTCGTCTTCCATGCAGGTACTAAATCAGAAGGCTCAAAAATAATTACTTCAGGTGGAAGAGTTCTTGGTGTAACTGCCAAAAGCGATACGATTCGTAATGCAATAGAAAAAGCTTATTCTGCAACTGAAAAAATATCTTTTGAAAATAAATTTCTTAGAAAAGATATTGGATTTAAAGCAATCAAATAAATGTATAATTAAAACCAAAAAGATAAGTATGACAAATTCAGAAAATAATAAAGAGCATTTCAAAAATGATAAAGGAGAGTTTGAAAGCGTTTTCGTAACAGCCGTGCTTTTCAAACATAAACTTTTAATAATACTGACCGTGTTTTTAGCAACAGTTGCTTCTGTTGTAATTTCTTTTATGTTGCCTGAATGGTATAAATCCACTACAAATGTGGTTCCTCCCAAATCTGACGAAAGTGGTCTGAGCGGAGCTTTTTCAGGTATTTCAAGTGCATTGAAAGATTTTGGGCTTACTCAGCTTGGCGGAGTCGGCGGAGATACCTATACATTTATGGTAATTCTTGAAAGCCGGACGGTGCTTGACAGCATAATCAGAAAATACGACCTTGCTGAAGAATATGATATACCATATTCTGAGATGGATTTGCTTCGAAAGGCTTTTCTCGGAAATGTAAGTATTACTTATGAAAAGCAGGGAAATTATCTTATTTCCGTTTGGTCTCAGGACCCTAAGAAAGCCGCAGATATGGCGAATGAATATGTGCAGATTGCCAATTCACTGTCGGTAGATGTATTCAGGAAAGAGAAAACTCTGAGCCGTGAGCATCTCGAAAGCAGAATAGGAGCTATTGATTCTTCATTATCTTTAGTAGGAGATTCTCTTGAAGCATTTTCAAAGGCTAAAATGATGTTTGCTCCTGAAGAGCAGGCAAGAGCAGTAAGTCTTGCTCTGGCAGATTTGAAAGCAAACAAAATAGAAGCTCAAATAATGTATGATTTTTATGAGCAAAATTATGGACCTGATTATCCATATACTCAGATGTATGAGGAATTACTGAATCAAACTAAAGAAGAAGTGCATAAAGCTCTTGAAGAGCCGGGCTATGCCGGTGATTTTTCTATCAGAGATGCATCAGGCGTTACAATAAAATATATGAAGTATTTTACCGAATTTGAGACTTATTCGAGAGTTAAGGCTTTTCTCCTGCCTATGCTGGAAGAAGCAAGACTAGATGAATCCAAACAAGTAAAAAATCTTTACGTAATTGATGAAGCTATACCGGCACAAAAGAAAGACAAACCGAGAAAAAGCATAATAGTGGCAGGTACTTTTCTTGCATCTTTTGTGTTTATAATAATATTGATACTTGGAATTTACTCATTTAAAAATTTCAATAATAAATTTAAAAGTATTAAAGATAAAATTTGATGCAGACTTTAAGTGGAAATACTCACTTCAGAGATATTTTTCTGAAAGGAAGCGGTTTTGAAAAATGGCTCAAAATATCTTTTTTTTCAGTTACTCTTATCCTAACAGGATACCTTGTTTATAATGAATTATGGATTGCTGCGGGCGGTATTGCCGGAAGTCTGCTTATAGTATATCTTGTATTAATAAAGCCTGCTTACTGGATTTATGTGTCGGTTTTATTCTTTCCCGTTTATGCTCACAGCCGTGCTGAAGACGTAGGTCCCGAAGATATTTTAGCAGCAGTAATGTATAATGTCATTTTATTCGTATGGATATTTTCACAGTTATTTATAAAAAGGCAGAAAATTATTCACAATATTGCCGACTGGATAATATTTTTTCTGTTTGTTGTGCTTATTTTCCATTCTTCCATTAATTTATTTAACGACAGTGATTTTATCACATGGATGCGTGAGTATCTTGTAATGTCTATTATTCTTATGTATTTCCCGATAAGATATTACATAAAAACGAGAGAACAGTTAAAAATTCTCCTTATGGTATTTTCTGTATCTACTATAATTAATGCAGGGCTTCAGTTCAAATTCTTCTATGATTTGATTAATTCC
>CAZIXJ010000429.1:0-2998 GCA_964542835.1 uncultured Hyphomicrobiales bacterium | reverse complement strand
AATATTCAAAAAGATACAATGGAATTATTCAGCGAGGCAAAAACCAAGCAGAGGAAGTCCTCTAATAAAAGAAAGCTGAAAGCATCCAAAATCCCAAAACCCTCAGAAGAGGCATTAAAAATATGGCAAAATTGTCTTGAAATTATCAAAGACAATCTTTCCGGTACTCAGGCATTTAATACATGGTTTGAGCCTATCAGAGTGCTTAAAATAGAAAATAATATTATCACTATATTAGTACCAAGTCAGTTTTTCTATGAATGGATAGAGGATAATTATTACGACCTTCTTGATAAAACCATAAAGCAGGTAATAGGGCTGGATGCCAAACTGCATTATGAAATCGTGGTGGACGACAGTGATGACACTCTCGAAAAGCGAACTATCAAGTTTCCGGGACTCCAGTATCCTCGCTCCGGCAATCAAAACCAAATTCCTTTTGCCGGTAATACAGAAACAAAAATAAATAATGTAATATCAAATCTCAATCCGAGATATGTATTTGATAATTTTATTACCGGGGAGAGCAATCAACTGGCTTATTCAGCTTCTATCGCCGTAGGCAAAAATCCCGGAAAAACAAGATTTAATCCGCTTGTAATATACGGAGCCAGCGGGCTTGGCAAAACTCATCTTGTAGAAGCCGTCGGCAATGCGGTTGCATCCGAAAACCCAAACTCGAGAATACTTTATACAGACGGCAATAAATTCTTTCTTGATTTCGTAAAAGCCATTCAGGAAGGAAAGCAAAATGAATTTGTAAATTTTTACAGAACTATTGATGTTTTAATTGTAGATGATATTCAGTTTTTTGAAGGAAAAGATAAAAGTCAGGATAATTTTTACCATATATTTAATGCACTGCATCAGTCAGGCAAACAGATAATACTCTCAAGCGACAGACCGCCAAAAGAACTTAAGGGCGTAAGCGACAGACTTATTTCCCGCTTTCAGTGGGGTCTTACAGTTGATATTCAGCCACCTGATTACGAAATGAGAATAGCACTTCTTCAGCAAAAAAGTCAGGACGAAGGTATAGAGCTGCCTTTTGAAATTGTAGATTATATGGCAAAAAATATCAAAAAAAGCGTAAGAGAGCTGGAAGGAGCAATTATTAACATACTTGCCAAAACAACTTTTGACAATAAACCTCTTAATCTTGATACTGTAAAAGAGGTAATTCATGGATTTGTACAAGTGAAAAAGCAAAAGAAACCTTGTTCGATAGAAGATATTAAAGAAAAAGTCGCTACTTACTACAAGCTCTCTATTGAAATGCTTGAATCCAAATCACGGAAGCACGAGATTGTGCTGGCAAGACAGATGGCTATGTATTTTGCAAAACAGTTTACAAACAGTTCCCTTAAAAATATCGGTACTTATTTTGGAGGAAGAGACCACACTACTGTGCTTCATTCTTTTAAGACTATTGAAGATTATCTGGTAACAGATAAAGCAGTAAAAAATGCTTACGAAACTCTGTACAAAATAATAAAAGATGACGAAGAGTAACCTTTTACAGAAATAGCATAAGAAATTAATATAATCGTCTTATAAATTACAAGATGATAATTTTAATAATATTAAAGGAAAATTTATGCAGGTTACTTTGGATTTGGACAGCAAAATGAGAATCATAGGCAATGACGGAAAAGACCATGTAACTATATTTGATTCTCCGGCAGCCGGTGGTGAATTTACCGCTGCCACACCAATGAATATTATGCTTCAGTCTGTTGGGGCGTGTTCATTTATGGATACTGTTTCAATATTAAGAAAAAAACGAAAAGATGTAGCACATCTTCAGATAAAAATTGATGCCGAAAGGGCGGATGAGCATCCTAAGGTATTTACAAAAGTAAATTTGCACTATGTACTTACCAGCAAAGATGCAGAGCAGGGCGATTTGGACAGGTCTGTAGAGCTTTCTCAGAATAAATATTGCGGAGCTTCAGCTATGTTCAAAGCTGCCGGATGCGAAGTAACTTATACTACTGAGCTTAAGAGACCGGAATAGGAACCTGTAACAAAAAGTAAAATTTTGTGTTATATAAATAGTCTCTTACAATAGCTGATTACTTTATAGAAGCATGGTAATAAGAGATGAAAACTTGAGGCTGACTACTAAGTATTGAATATGACAACAGACAAAAATGTCTATTCTACAAAGTATTTGTTTATAGTAGGTCAGACATTCTTGTCTGACATTAAAGAATTATAATCTTTGCTTATTAATCAGCAACATTGATTGAGAGTAATAAATTCTTTGAGTTTAAAAGTTTTTACCAATCTCAGAATTTTGTTAGTCAGAGATTTTGTTAGTCAGAGATATAAATCGAATAATTATAATCCGGTATATCAGCAGAAAATGATATTTGAAAAGTTCTTTGAAAATAGGGGATGATTTGGATTCGACGGGGTGATTGAGGTCGAATGTGGCGTGTCGTGCTTTCGGTGTAGCACGTAAATACAACCGAACCAATAAATAAATGCAGACTATGATTATGCAATGGCAGCGTAAATAAACGCTCCACATCTTATTGTGAATGTGCCTGTTCATTTGCTCTAAGGTGACGACAATAACAGGATAGCATATGCTTTTTTCGGTCGGAGCATATGTAAATCTAAAGGCTGATAGCTTCTGAAGTACATGTTTTGCGGTGAACGCAGAAGCGAAATTTTAAAGCAAAACTACACATGTAGAAGCATCGGGTGACTCTCCCCGGACGCGGGTTCAACTCCCGCCATCTCCACAAAGGCAATATGTAAGTATTTGTACTATAAACAACTTACAAAAAAACAACGTGTAACTTAACGTATAAAAGTGCTAAATTTCATTTTTTAGCACTTTTTTTTATACTCTATTTATTCCATAGCAGTGGGTTGACTAATACTAAGTTGCATTAAAACATACAAGATAAAATATCTGATTCCCACCTGTGTCGATTTTATCGGTAAACTCCGAGCCTGTGTAAAAACTGACAAAATCAAGTGAAAT
>CAZIXJ010000428.1:0-3006 GCA_964542835.1 uncultured Hyphomicrobiales bacterium | reverse complement strand
AATGTCTCTGACGTTTGAAATATTTCGTTATTGTGCTATCTTCGTGCCATTACTCCCAAGTAATGTGCGCATTCGTTTCCTGCTTCCAATGCATAAAGTTCTAATTCTATTTGAAGATTCAGTTTGGGCGTAATATTCGAAAATTTTTTTATAATTTCTTCGACCAAATCCAGATTTAAGGCATCATTAAATTCCCAATCAGGATAAATTGCTTCGTCAATCTTCTGTTTATATTTTTTCAGAATCGAAGTCTTTGTTTGACTCTTGTATTTTAAATCAAAATAGTCTTGAACTACCTTAAAATTTTCGAAAAGTGTCATCAACTCCTTATTAAGCTCATCTGCACTTTTCATTTTTAATATTTCTTTCAACTCGGTTCTTTTCATATAGCATTAATATTTTTTTGGGTGCCCTTACAGACCACGTTGTGTAAAGATTTTGTTAGCTTATGTTAATTCACATTACCAACAAAACTAATTCATTTTTAATTATTAAATTGCTGAATAAGCTATAAAAGCACATAGGATTAAAAGGATTAGAGATGGTAAATGTTTAATAAACGGATTACTAATTTTGAAATGAAAATATTGAGCGCCAATCATCAAAAAACCCATAATAATAGATGGAATAAGAACTAATGATGGATACCAAATACCAACTACAAGTAATGTAGCTAAAGATATTTTTGTAGCTCCTACAAGATTTCTCGTTAAATCACTTAATCCAAATTGTTCGAATTCCTTCAAGACATTATGGTATCTAAAGGTCCAAACAAATAAAACTGATATTGCAACAATCATTTGTGCTAAATTCATTAAATATTCCATTTTTTTCCTCTATTTTTTTTCTTAATCTTATGACTTTTTTAAAATCCCCTTGATTTTAATAATTAAAGTCTCCTGTTTAATAACTATTTTCATTAATTGTCCTTTCAAATAGTTGATGTAAACGTATATGAGCTAATCGAAGTATTTTTCCAAAAAATATTTTGTTTAACCCATGTTGTACGGAGTTTGCTCAGCAGAACTCCACACTTACCCCAAACTCGTTGTACAGAATGAGCGGAGGGAAAGCAGGAAAATGTTTCAGTATATGCGATGTTTTGCGTAGTGAAACGGAGCAAAATATGGGAGAGCGAAGTGCAACGAGCGAACCGCATATACTGTGTTAGGCGAGCCGAACGGAGCGATAGCGGAGTGAGAGTGCAACGTGCCTTGCGTATTTTTGAAAAATTTATCCATATTATTCCGTTTTTGGTGGGCTTTTTATTATTGTATTTGATTTTTTTGTTTTGAAAAATGGAAGAGCAGTTAGGGATGAAATCCATTTTTCAAGTCAACATTATTCTTCTCTCAAAATTTTCTCCATCGCTTTTCCTTTTGCAAGTTCATCTACGAGTTTATCCAGATACCTTACTTGTTGCGTTAACTGATTTTCAATTTCTTCAACGCGGTACCCGCATATTACTCCTGTTATGAGGTGGGCATTTGGATTTAAATTTGCTTTTTTGAAAAACGTTTCAAAAGTTATTTTATCATCAATAAATTTTTTTAGCTTTTTTTCATCAAAACCGGTCAACCATTCAATTACTTGATGTAGCTCTTTTTTAGTTCTGCCTTTTTTCTCCACTTTTGTTAAGTAGTGAGGATATACAGATGCAAATGTCATCTTTGCTATACGTTCATTGTGTTTTGGTGTTGTTTTCATGTCTTTTAAACCTTAACTATTTTAACCCGAAAAATTCAAGTATTTTTTTGACGATTTAGAAACAGCCCTATTATGGACAATTACATTGCCCAAAATCGGACTATTTTTTAATTGGGGTTAACCTCATAAGAACCATGTTAAATTATTTACTTATGTGATTATACGACCTTATTTTATGAATAATTGCGGTTAAGATATTTTTCATCATTACAATCAGCATATCCTAATGCCATTAAGAATACTCTTTGTTTTAGAAGATGCTCAACTTCGTATGATATATAAGATTCACGACGTTTGTAGGGAATATCTTTACAGAAGTCTTTTATTAAGCAATACTTTTTTTCTATCTTTTCAAGTAAAAATATACCACCATCACTACTTACATCTTCAGCAAGAAAATTATAATCAAATCAGGTTAAGTTTGAAAAATATCTGTTAATTAACATCATAGCAGCATTTGTATCAATAATCATAATTCTGCCTCCGACGTGAATGGCACCAAGACTTTCTATATAATGTTCAAGATGCACAAAGCAAAATAGGAGAATGAAATTCTACATACAAAAACCTGAAATAACTCATTCTGTTAATTTGTTTTTCAAATCCATTCTCTCATGCAAAATCCTGGTTATTTCGATATTTTTATCGATTCTTTTCCTGTAAAATATTATGTGTCTGCCTGCTCTTACACCAAATAAGTTTGGAATAATTTCTTTATAGTTTTTTCCTAAATCAGAGTTATTCGCAATATCTTCACAAATTCTAATAAGCATGGTGTAATATTTATCGGCTTGTTCTTCAGACCAGTTTTCTAATGTATATTCCCAAATATTGTTTAAGTCCTCTACAGCCTTTCGGGTAAACTTATAATCCGCCATTGGTTTTTCGTCCTGCTTTTAAATATCTGAGATTTTCATTAGGGTCAAAATCTTGAGCAATTTCGCTCTCAATTCCCTCTTGAATGGCATTTTTTAATTCAATTACTCTACTTTCTTCATTCTCCAACAAGCGTAGGCCGGCTCTTATCACTTCACCTTCATCTTTATAACGTCCGGCAGAAATTTGCGTTCTGACAAATTGGTCATAATAATTTCCCAATGAAACCGATGTGCTATTCATAATTAAAAAATCCAAATATTTTGAAAAAACAAAAAATATTCTTTTAAATAAACCAATGAAACCGACGCAAATCAACACAATGAATTGCATATATCCGGCTTAGTTCTAAGCTTTTGCTTCCCTCCGCCGAACTCCTCGCTTACCCCAAACTCGTTGTTCTGAATGAGCGGAGCGAATTCA
>CAZIXJ010000427.1:0-3008 GCA_964542835.1 uncultured Hyphomicrobiales bacterium | reverse complement strand
CAATATCTTCAAAAGAATGATATAATCTTTTGAAGCCACTCGCCCTAAAATACCCAACGAGCATATCAAAATACTTGGCATCACATAATGTTTCTCTAAATCTATCCAGTAGAGAATGATTTTCTTCATTAGAAAAAAACTTTGTATCAGTATTGCTCATCAAAATCTACTCCTCAATATTTCTTTCAAATAAAATCCCAATATAAAAAAATCTCCGCCATAAAATGACATATATCATTTCAATAAAAAAATAATTTTATTTTTCTTAAATAATTACCTCAAAATATCAAAATAAATCCTAATAAACAAAAAGGAAATTGTGAATAGAATAATTAATCCAGATATTCTAAACTCAAATCCCTCAAATCTATTTGATAACTATCATAAAAGATTACATGATTTCCATCTTTAGACAAATATACATTATTCAAACTAATAACCGTCGAGTAATCACGTTCAATAATAAAATACTCTTTTTTCTTTTTGTCCCATGCTACTACAGCCCCCTTAAAAAAAGAAACTACAAGATATCTGTCATTTTCGATATATTCGTTTGATGAACCATGCAGCGACAAAACCTCTTCTCTTGAATCGCAAGGCACTGTATATTTTACTTTGATTGAGTCATTGTTGTTGTCCCATTTAATCAAAGCTCGCATATATTCGGTTGTATCCTGTTTTATCTCATTCTTTTTGGCGAATTTCTCAAAAAGCGGCAATAGTTCAGTCCTTTTTTTCAAATTATCATTATGAGTGATTAAATTTTCTTCGTAGCCATTAGAATGCCAATAAGTATATTGATAGGAGTACAAAATTCCCTGATTAACATCATATAAATTATAATCATATGCTCTGTTCCCATTAGAGCCTTCTTGAATATAGTATGCGAAATTATAAAAAGTATCAGAATTTTGAACAATGATTTTATTATCAAAAAATTCACCTTGAATTGTATCTTTATATCTTATTATACCGGATTTTTTCAAAGTTATTTCTCTATATCTGCTATATTCGGCTGAATCTTTTTTTATGTGCAGAATAAAATCTTCTGCAAGCCTTAATTTTTTAAAAGGCACAAAATTGTATCGTTGAGTATAAGTTTTAATTTCTTTTTCGTCATTTTTAGTATCATTAAAGATGTATTCAGAAAAATTATCAAGATTTTTACTGTAATTGGTATCTATCTCGATAGTGGATTCAACTTCTTTAATTTGAGGCTCTTCTTCTGCACTGTCGCAGGCAAACATTAAGAGTAAAACAAAAATCATTATTAAGGTTTTCATAAATTCTCCCGGTTTTTTCCATAAATAATTCTAAAATAACTCATACAACGACACAAGATTACTTTTCAGAATATTTTTTTTATTCTTACAAAACATCCTTTATATCGTTTATGTGCTGATTTGTGAAGTAGATTCGCATATGCTTGATTAGCTCTATTTCAATAAAATCATCTTTTTCTTTTATTTCATATTTATTCAGTTTATCTTGCAATTCATCATCAAATTTTGGTCTTTTCTTAGACAGCTTGTATTCTTCTGCACAATTCGGACATAAGCAAAGATGAAATTGTTTTAGCTCCTTAGGATTTTTGTCAAATATTTGAGGTTTGATGAAATAATCCTGCTTATTATATTCAAATGGCATCCTGTTTTTACAAATTTGGCAATTTATTCCCTTGTTTTCATTTTCATACTGGTTAATTAGATAAAATTTAATTTCTTCATCGGGTAAGGTGTTGGTAGCAACACTACGTTCTGTTTTTTCATAGGTTCTTTGTTCTGCTCCATCATAATTTTCTTTATTTTTTTCTGACCTTCTTTCAGGATTGGGTGATTTTTTGTTAGGCAGTTGGGGTTGCTTTTTGCTATATTTATCGGGATTGTTTATGGCTTCAGAAAATAGCTTATCAATATCAATATCTTTATTTTCAAGTTCTTGAAATTTTTGAAATTTTTCTTTTGGGATACCTATAGCTGCATATGCTTCTTCTTCTGAAATAATATTCCCTTTTATCCCCAATTGCTCAGCAAGTTTTTTGCCTTCTACAGACTGCACATCAATATCATCGTGCAATTCATTAATACTAATATCACTTGGTTTGTGAAAATTACCATCTTTGTCGGGCAGCCATTTAATCAAAAAAAGAGGACAAAAAGAAAATGGAATGTATTCATCTTCATATCCAACTTTTAAATAATTGTTAACATTAAAATTATCTTTATTATTGAGTTGATCGATTTTTGTTTTCGAAAAAAATGATATGTCACTTAATTTAGAATTAATAATTTTCTTCCCTTTTCTTGAAGTGAAAAAGTCCACCTTACCCTTGATTAAAAAGTTATGTTCTTTTAGCATACCCCATAGAACAAGAGTTCTTTCTATGTTGATATTGTTTTCATTTATTATTTCATTTAGTTTTTCAAAGTTGGCAAAAATATCAAACTTGTTCCTGCAATTAATGTAATATTTTTTTAAGTAATTATCTGATTTTTTATCCTTGTCATATTTTACATCATTCCCATTATTTGGCTTTTCAAAAGATATTATACTATTCCTATTCTTAAATCCAAACAAATCATAATCAATATCCTCATACTCCTCATTCAAGAACTTAACATCATCAATATCTTCATATAAAATTTTCAATTCAGGGTCATTCACAAACAATTGGTTGCCTGGATAGTAATTCCCGTCGTTTGCTTTGAATATAGGAGCTTTTTTTAAGAAATCACGAAGAACACAATAGTGATTATTTTCAAGATATTCTTGAATTACTTTGATGTGTTTTTTATTTGTTGAAATATCAATGTTTTGATGATTATTATTATAAATTGGTAAAATTCTATCGTGCAATTCTTTTCCCTTATCTATATTACCTGATGATATGCAACCTAATTCTTCAAGAAGTGTATTCCCATACAGTTCCTTCATTTTTTTTGCTATTTCAGGATAATTATTTCTTTGTTCAATACTTTCAAAGAATTTCTCAATTTCTTTATCTATAA